>DATFEW010000004.1:0-15325 GCA_035250805.1 Pyrinomonadaceae bacterium | reverse complement strand
CGAGGGAATATTCGTTAAAAATCCCGACGGTACCGAGCTGAACAAAGATGTTTGGCCGAAGGCCGCGGCCTTTCCCGATTTTACAGATAAAAAAGCACGGGAATGGTTTGGAGCTCAATTCAAAAAACACTTGGACGAGGGAATCGCAGGGTTCTGGACCGATATGAACGAACCTGCGACCTTTATGACGGAGAGAACTGAAAAGCCCGAGATCGTTTATCATCCAGCGAAGACGTTTCCGCTTGATACCCCACACGCGGGTGATGGTTTACCAGACGACCATCGCCGGTATCACAATGTTTACGGAATGCAGATGGCTCGGTCAACATTCGAGGGGGTAAAGAAGCTCACGCCGGAAAAACGCCCGTTTGTCCTAACGCGTGCCGGGTTTGCGGGCGTCCAAAGATATTCCGCTGTCTGGACGGGTGACAATTACGCAAGCTGGGACCACTTGGCGCTTACCATTTCCATGTTGACGAATTTGAGCGTGTCAGGCGTTCCGTTTGTCGGCGCGGATGTCGGAGGATTTGCTGAGATGCCTTCGGGCGAACTTTACGCCCGCTGGCTGCAAGCTGCAGCACTTACGCCATTTCTTCGTTCCCATTCGGTCGGCTGGGTGGGGAACAAAGAGCCTTGGGCATTTGGCGAGGATTTTACCCGCATCAATCGAGAATCGATCGAACTGCGTTATCGGTTCCTGCCGTATCTTTACTCACTTTTCCGAGAACACGAGCGGACCGGAGAGCCTGTGATGCGTCCGCTTTGGTACGAGTTTCCAAATGACAAACAGACATATTTGATCGACGACGAATATATGGTCGGAGGTGACATTCTGGTAGCGCCTGTGGTCCGTCAGGGAATGACAACGCGGGGAATATATTTACCGACCGGGGCGGACTGGATAGATTGGTGGACGGGCGAAAAGATCGAGAGCGGAAAGATCCACTACCTGCAAACGCCGATCGATCGTCTTCCGATCTTCGTTCGGGCCGGTGCCGTCATCCCGACGCAGCCCGTAATTCAGCACACTGGCGAAATGCAGAACGCGGCCGTGACCCTCAATGTAGTTGCGGGGATCACGCCTGGGAAAATCGAAAAATCGGCTCTTTTTCAGGATGCCGGCGAGGGCTACGGTTACAGGTCGAGCGAATGGCGTGAGATACGTACAGAGCACCGGTCCGGATCATTAAAAATAGAACCCTTCGGCACTTTTCCCGGGCAGAAAATCGAATACATAGAGGTTGTCGGAATATCGCAACGGCCACGAGAGGTCCGCGTCGATGGTCAAATAGTTGAAAACATCGAGTTTGATAACAGCAGAAAGCGGTTGCGAATAAAGATCAACGAACGGACCAGAGAAGTTTCGCTTGTCCGATGAACGGAAGAATCACAGCTTCATTAACCGGCGGCTTCAAGGCGCCTTTTTGTTTCCTATCGAACATCGCTTTCACCGCCCCGAACCTAAAATGTACCTATGGCGATGAATAATATGGACGACCGTGTCACTGAGGATTCTAGAGATGCACTTCGAAGTTTTTGCGCCGTAGGTTTTCGATCGGATATAGATGCGACCGCATTGGTCCTCGGGCGCCCGCCGGGGGAAATAAGAAAGATGCTCGACGGTGAAATGCCTGTTGATGATGATCTTGAAATGAAAATAAGAGGCATCGCCCAAGAGCGAAACTTCAAGCTTTAGAGAAGCGAATCAGAAGAATGGAAAACCTTCAAACAGAAAACCAGTGCCAGCATCCAGGTTGCAGTTGCGAACGTCCTTCAACGAGTGATTATTGCGGCGAACATTGTGCGAATGCTGGGTCGAGAGGCGGTGAAGGCGCGTGCGAATGCGGGCACCCCGGCTGCGGTCAAGAATGAATCTAACGGGGTTAGTGTAACCGTGCATACTGACCTCCGGGCGATCAGGTAGTAGTCTGTTTTCGTCCCACAGCAAATTCGGATCTTCTAAGGAGCGGTGATGAACAACCAGGGAACACGAACAGAATACAGGGGACTTTTGACTGGGGTCTTTTACGATAGGGAGACCACCGAAAAAGCTTATCGCGACCTTATCGACCGCGGTTACACAGAACAGGACATTAACGTTCTGATGTCTGAAGAAACTCGCGACAAGTACTACAAGGATGGCGATTCGGAAGTCGGGAATAAAGCACTCGAAGGCACGGGTGTTGGGGCAATGGTAGGCGGCACCCTCGGAGCGGTAATTGGTGGAGTTGCCGCTATCGGGTCGAATCTGATCATTCCGGGCATCGGCCTGGTGATAGCTGGGCCCATCGTCGCCGCATTAGCCGGTGCCGGTGCAGGGAGCCTGGCGGGCGGCTTGACGGGCGCGCTGATAGGCTGGGGAATACCGGAGGACAGGGTCACCCATTACGAAAAGGGTATTCGCGAAGGAGGGACCGTTTTGGGTATCACGCCGAGATCGGAAGAGGACGCCGCACTTCTCGAGAACGAATGGCGAACCAAATATAACGCGGAACATGTTTATCGATGATCTCCCAAGGACGCCGAAGTGAAAGACTCCGTCGGAAGGGACGGAGTTTTTTGTTCGGCATTAATAGTGAAGGCAGGAGGATCTGAAATGAAACCGGGAATAAGGCTTTTTGGACATGCTATTCATCCTATGTTGATCGTATTTCCCCTCGGACTTTTGTCGACGGCAGTTATTTTTGACGTCGTCTATTACGCAACTTTGAACCCGGCGTTTCCGACGGTGGCGTTCTGGCTGATCGGCGCCGGTATCATTGGCGGGTTGATAGCCGCTATCTTCGGCTTGATCGACTGGCTGGCCATCCCATCCGGGACGCGTGCGAAAACGATCGGCGCTTATCACGGTTTGGTTAACCTGGTCGTGGTACTTCTTTTCGCCGGAAGTTGGTATCTGCGTAGCGGGACCACAACAGAACCACCGACACTGGCAATTGTCCTGTCGGCCTTGGGATTCGCGCTTGCCCTTGTCGGCGGCTGGCTCGGTGGCGAGTTGGTTGAACGATTAGGCGTCGCCGTGCACGAAGGAGCGAATGTAAATGCTCCCAGCTCGCTGACCTCAGAGAACGTAGCTTCTGTACGAATGCCCGCTAAAAAGATCTAGAGATCGTAAGAAGGGGGAAGACCCATGTCATTGCATTTGAAACCATTAAATGAGCAAGTAATAGTTCTGACTGGAGCGACAAGCGGCATCGGGCTCGTGACCGCGCGAATGGCAGCCGAACAAGGGGCGAAGCTCGTGCTCACTGCACGAAATCAAGAGGCGCTCGAAAAACTTCGAGAGGAGATAAATGTTAACGGCGGCGACGCGATCGCCGTCGCGGCGGACGTCAGCAATGAGGACGAAGTGTTGAAAGTTGCTGCCGAGGCGATCAGTGAATTCGGTAATTTCGATACGTGGATCAACAACGCCGGCGTGTCGATATACGGGAAGCTCGAAGAGGTTCCTGTCGAGGACTCAAGACAACTGTTCGAGACGAACTTCTGGGGCGTTGTGAACGGTTCACTCATCGCCGCCCGGAACTTAAAATTATTCGGCGGTGCGATAATCAATATCGGGAGCACACTTTCCGATCGAGCGATACCGCTTCAGGGAATGTACTGCGCCTCGAAGCACGCGGTGAAGGGTTTTACCGATGCTCTGCGGATGGAGTTGGAAGCGGAACAAGCCCCGATCTCCGTGACGCTGATCAAACCATCGGCGATCGACACACCGTACAAAGATCATGCGAAGAACTACCTCGAAGTGCAGCCGCAGAATCCACCTCCCGTTTACGCGCCTGAGGCGGTTGCCGAGGCGATCCTTCATTGCGCGGAGAACCCGACGCGAGACGTATTCATCGGCGCCGGCGGAAAGGCGCTCTCGACCATGGGTAAATACGCACCGCGTATGACCGATTGGTATATGGAATCTACGATGATCGACGGCCAGAAAACCGATAAGCCTGCGAAGGTCCGAACGGTCGAAGGGCTTTACGATTCGAAGGACGCCCGGCTTCACGAACGGGGCGGCTATGAGGGCCACGTCGCGGAAAGCAGCTTGTACACAAAAGCGACGCTCCATCCGATCGTAGCGGGATCTGCTCTTGCCATTGGAGTCGGCGGATTGATATACGCACTTACCAGATCGTCGTCGAGCACAAACCTGGATCAGTGACGATTTTTGGAGTTTTGGGCAGACTTACATACGAAATCGTATGTTCCTTTGAGACGCAATATAGGCGTTTTAATGTGTAAGTATTTGGAAACACACGCGCTTCGTTTTTTGGTATGCGCTTTGCTTTAAAAAGGCGGGTGAACTGTGTCAAGCTGAGCAGTTTGAACACTAAGAATTCCAAGGCAAAAAGGAGAAAGTCATGAAATTCAAGGATCTAACCAGGCTCGCATTTGTCGCAGTATTTGGAGCAGGGTTGTTTTGTGTTGCGACAATTGATGCTAATGCGCAGGGCAACAGCGGGTGGGCGCACGAAAAGAACCGTATCCGCAAACAACAAAAGGCTATCGAGAAAGCTCAACGCGACTATTATCGCATTTACCGGAACGGCAGTTATTATCAGACGGATCACCGTGGTGCCGAGCTTCTGCGACAGGCCGTAAACGAAGGCTATCGTCAGGGTTATCGGCAAGGTGTTTTGGATAGGCGATACGGCCGAAACAGCGGTTACTATGGATCAACGATCTATCGATCAGGTACGTATGGTTATCGCACTTACGTTGACCGAAGCCAATATCAATACTACTTCCAACAGGGTTTTGAGCGTGGTTATCAGGACGGCTTTAGCAGCCAAACGCGCTACGGGTATTATTCTGGTGGAAAGTGGAGCATCCTGGCGAACGTCTTAAGCTCTATTCTGGATATTCGACCATTCTAAATACTTGTTTATTTGTTGCATGAAAGCGCAGACTTTTGGCTCTGCGCTTTATTTTGTTCTACCAACAATGTAGGAGTCGCGCGAACGTACGACGAGATTCGGCCTGCTCACACGGACCCGTATTGATTTTCGCTGGCCCGGCGTGCCGTCGCTCTTTGGAATGTAACCGACATTATATTGGCGTCGAAGCTCTTCGGCAATGCCCTCGAAAGCGCGGCTCAGACCCCCGGGCGTTGATGCGGGGTGGAAAACCCGCCCACCGGTGTAGGCGGCAAGTTCTTCAACATATCTCTTACCAACCGCATATTCACCCGCCGATAGGCCCACGCCCGAAACTATTATTTGCGGAAATGTGCTTCGCGACGGCATGGAGCCGCGGTTTTCTATGAACGTGTTGTAATAGATCGGAAAGAACATTATGTCCGATTCTTCCACTTGATCCAGCGTGGTGTCATAAGTTGCCTTCCGGGAGGTAGTGTCCACACCGTCCGTAAACAAGACCACGGCTTTACGGCCTTCGATGTCCTTTAATAGCTTTCTAAGAGTTTGATCGACCGCATCGTATAACGATGTACCGTCCCCGAAGTCCGCTCTATCGATGCCGCGATAGATCGTCTGCCGCTCATTCGATAACTCAGCCAAAACACGAATGCGCTCGTTGAATTCAACCACGATCACGCGGTCCTGAGGCTTTAGCTGGTCGACGAATGCTTTTGCGCCGGCCCGTATCTCATCTATACGATACCTGGTCGATGCGCTCGTATCGAGAAGAAGCACGACGGTAAAAGGCTTATCCGAGGTTCCGAAATAGGCGATCTCCTGCTCCACGCCATCCTCAAATATCTTAAATTCGTTTTGTTGGATGTTCGGGATGTAAAGTCCATTACGGTCGAAGACCGAAACAGGGATAGTGATCAGGTTTGTCTCTACCTTTATTGCCGTTTCATCGGCCTCGATGGGCAATTCCTTTGACTGGTTCTCCGACTGAGCCGTTCTCGGATCGTTTGTAGCAGAGCCTTTCAACGAAGGTATCACTCGCGGCGGCCGTGGAGGCTGCGGCTTTGATTCAGAATACGTAGCCGGATTATCGAGTATTACAAACGGAGTCGGCGTCGGCGCGATCTTGCGCCCGGATTGCCCCAAGGCTACCGAAAGAAAGCTCAGCACGAAAAAGCAAAGTAATGCAGCCCGCTTCATCTAAAAATTTCTTCCTGAGAAGATTATTGTACGGTATCTTCGATGCTTTGGTAATCAAAAAGGTTTCTAGCCGTTGAAGATCATTCAAGTGTCGGTACGTCCCGTCGCCGCCAAAGAAAATACACAGGAACACCCGAAAGAGCGAGCAAATAGCCGACGCCGGCAGTTGTCGGGGCGAGAAAAATAAGGGTAAATGTCACGAAAAGCGAAAGGATAAGGAAGATCACCGGAGTTACCGGGTACCCCCACGTTCGGTACGGCCGCTCCATCTCCGGCCTCCTTCGACGAAGAATTATCACCGCGGTAACGGACAGGGCAGCAGAGATCAGGTCAACCGAAACGATATACTCCAAAAGTTGCGTGTAAACGTTCCCGAATACCGGAGTTGTGCTTCCTTCTGCATAGGTGACTGTGCGCGGCAATAAAAGAAGCGACGCCCATATGCCCTGAGCAACCAGAGCCATCGCCGGGACATGCCTTTTGTTGGTTTTAGCAAGCGGGGCAAAAAGATATCCGTCCTTAGCCATTGCGTATGAAACGCGCGACCCGGAAAGGATTAAGCCGTTATTGCACCCGAATGTCGAGATCATCAATGCCAGCGCGATGATCACAACGCCCGGCGCTCCGAGTATCTGTTCCATCACGGCGGTCGCGACGCGGCCGTTCGGGGCATTTTGGATCGCCGGCAGCGAGAGCGTGACGACATAAGAGAGGTTCGCAAGCAGATACAGGCCAACGACTATACAGCATCCCATTATCAGAGCCCGGGGCAGATTCTTGCCCGGGTTTTCGACCTCGCCACCCGTAAAAGTGACATTGTCCCACGCCGACTGTGAGAACAGCGGGCCCGTCATTGCCTTTCCGAAAACAACGAGAAAAGCAAACGCTCCGAAGGCCGCCGCTGCGGGCTGCGCCTTGTCAAGCGTCCAGCCGTTCGCTGCGCTGTTCCAAAGATCGGCCGAGAACAAGGCGCCGCCTGAATTCCATCCAAACAAAAGTCCGATGACGATCAAGCCTAACAGCGCGGCCGTTTTCGTCAGCGTAAAGCTGTTTTGGATCCACTTTCCGAGCCGCAGCCCTCGTGTGTTCAGGAAGGTAAGCAGAGCAATGCTCGCGATGGCGAAAAGCTGCAGATTTGAAAGTCCGATCGCGTAGGAGCCAAAAACGACGGGTTCAATAATGTAATTCGTCGAAGAAAGGGCTGGAAACAGAATACCTGTAAAGTTCGCGAACGCGACCGCAACCGCCGCGATCGTCCCGCTTTGGACGATCAGGAATTGGGACCAACCGTATAGGAACCCGATCGGCCGACCGTACGCCTCGGTCAGAAAAACATATGGCCCGCCCGCGCGCGGCATCATTGCCGCAAGCTCGCTGAAACAGATCGCTCCGGTTATCGTGATCGTCCCGGCCAGCAGCCAAGCCAGCAAAAGCCATCCAGGTGAGCCGAGAAGCCGCGCAGACTCGGACGAAACAATAAATATACCGCTGCCGATCATTGAGCCGACAACGATCGTCGTCGCGTCCAGCTGTGTCAATCCACGAACCAGAGATTTGGAATCATCCGCTTTGTCCATAGTTGTGCGGTTCAGATCGCCCTGACCTCAAAACCTTGTTCCCTCAAAGCCGCGTGAATCTTTGACGCAAATGAGATTGCATGCTCGCCGTCACCGTGAAGACAGATGGTCTCCGCTCTTAGGGGAACTGTCTTTCCTGAAGTAGTAGTTATCGATTGTTCCTCGATCATTTGAAAAACCTGTGAAACCGACTCGTCGGCATCCGTGATCAGAGCATCCGGACGCGATCGGGGCGTAAGCGTGCCGTCATTTTGATATGTGCGATCCGCGAACACCTCTGACGCTGTTTTCAGTCCCACCGCCGCTGCTTCCGATACCAGATAACTCCCGGAAAGGCCGTAGAGGGTAAGTCCTTCATCGACCTCGTTAACAGCCTTTGCGATCGCGGCTGCGAGGTTGCGATCCTTTGCCGCCTGATTGTACAACGCACCATGCGGCTTTACGTGGTGGAGCTCTGCCCCCGCCACGTCACAGATACGCCTTAATGTAAAGATCTGTTGTGAGACGAGGTCGAACACTTCGTTTTGCGCAAGGAACATCTCGGTACGTCCGAAGTTTTCGCGGTCCGCATAGCTCGGATGTGCGCCGATCGCAACGGCGTTTTCGATAGCAAGCTCAACCGTACGGGCCATCGTGTCCTCATCGCCAGCATGAAAACCGCACGCGATATTTGCAGACGAGATGAGACCCATTAACTCAGCATCATTGCCGCAGCCTTCCCCAAGGTCGCAATTAATGTCTATTGTGCGCTGCATTTCGGCAAGAGATTATCACAAAATTTAGTTTAGTTGCTGCCTGAGTCTGCACGCGACCTTAAACAGTGCCAGCTCGTGTTCCAGCTTGATTCGGATCTCTTCTGCTTCGTCGATTGAAACCAACTTAAACCCAACGCGGTCGCCCGGTCCAAGCTGTGCGGCGATCGGGAGATCGGCTGATATCACATTGCCGAGACGAGGATATCCGCCGGAGGTCTGATGGTCAGCCATCAGGATTACGATCTGTCCGTCCGGGAGCAATTGGACCGTTCCGAAGGCCGTCGCGGACGAAAGGAGTTCTTTCTCATATAGCAGATGGACCGGCTCGCCTTCGAAACGATAGCCCATTCGATCCGAATATTTCGTCAGCGTAAACATTTCGTTAAACAGAACGCGTTCGCTGACAGCCGAAAGAAGCTCGATCTCACCGCCAGGAACAATGCGAAGCGTTGGGAACCGGCTATATCTTGGGATCATCGATCGTCCAATAGAAATTGGATCTCCCGCACCCGAACTGTCGCATTCGAGCTTATCTCCCGCATTGACAGCGCGGCCCGAGATCCCACCGACGCCTGCCGCAAGATTCGTGCTCCTGCTGCCAAGCCACTCGTCCGTCTTGAAACCGCCTTTAACGGCAAGATAAGCGCGATTTCCGAGCACTTTCTTGCGGAATTTCAACACACTGCTCTTTCCGGCATTCGTAGTTTGCCAATTCGAGATGGAGGTTCCATCCAGTTCCGCGCCGAAATCAGCACCGCTGATGGCAAGGAATGTTTCTTCGGTGAATTCGATCTCCGCCGCCGGAAAATGCATTTCGAGAACAGCGTCGTTTTCATGGTTGCCGAGTGCAATATTGATCGCCCGGGCCGCGAGAGTGTCCATAACGCCGTTTGGATTGATGCCGAAGCGACGCGAACCCGTGCGGCCCAGATCCTGAATCGTGGTGAGCATGCCTGGTTTTCGGATCAAGAGACTCATTTCAAACGCGCATAAACCTCACCTCGTCGCCGGGCTGGAGAGCACAAGGACGCTCTTTAACAGGATCGAAGATTTCCATTTCGGTTCGCCCGATGATCTGCCAACCACCGGGTGATTCAAGCGAATAGATTCCCGTCTGCTTTCCTGCTATACCGACACTCCCCCTGGTAACTTTTACTCTCGGAGTTTGTTTTCGCGGAGCGGCGATCCGCTCATCCACTTCACCCATGTAGGGGAAGCCGGGCAGGAAACCGAGCATATAGACCCGGTACGTGCGATCAACAAAAGTTGAGATCACTTCGTCAACCGGAAGGCCGCTGAATTCGGAAACAAAATTCAGATCCGGAGCGGAAGCTCGATCGATAATGATAGGGATGTCGACGACACGTTTTTCATTAACCGGTCTCTGTACGACGGTACACGCCGCCATCTCCGCCAACGATCTGACCGCATCAAAAGCGGAAGGATTTTCCCTAAATGCTCTCCGTACGATGGTGGGATCGTAAAAAACGGTGGTAGAGGCATAAGCCGGGACCGTTTCGATGAGGCCCGGAAACGGCTCATTTTGAAAATGCTCCGCCAGGTCGATTGCCTTACGATTCAGATCGAGTGAGATCTCATTGCCGAATTCTACGGTTAGGGCATTTTCGCCAAGGGGAAAGATTCGCATCGAGTTACTATCGGGCCCGCTGCTTAGGATCGAGGAATTCGCGCAGGCCATCGCCGATAAAGTTGAACGCAAGCACGGTCAGCGCGATCGCCGCCCCCGGAAAGAAGAGCGTGTGGGGATAAATAGTAAAGTAATTTCGAGCCGTTTCGATCATCGTGCCCCAGCTTGGGGTCGGCGGCGGGATCCCGATGCCCAGAAACGACAGTGAAGCCTCAGCAAGCACGGCACCAGCCATTCCGAGGGATGCCTGTACGATCAGTGGCTGGATCGAGTTTGGCATAATGTGCGTTGACAAAATTCGCCGGTTGCCCGCACCGAGGGCTTTCGCGGCCTGAACAAAATCATACTCGCGCACCTTGAGAACCTGGCCGCGCATTACGCGTGCGTAACCCACCCATCCGATAATGCAAAGTGCTCCGAGCATCTTAAAAATACCCGGCGTGAAAAAGCTGAGGATCATTTCCGCCGTTTCCTCGCCAACTACATATCCAAGTAGCGTTCCTTCATCGACGAAAGCGGCGAGCGCTATAGCCAGCAACAAACCCGGAAACGCGAGAAAAACATTGAACACATAACCCGACAAGAATTTATCGATGAACCCACCGTAAAAACCTGCGATCGAACCGACTAGAATTCCGAAGGCGGACGAGAACAGAACGACGATGATGCCGACCTGGAGGGAGATGCGAGCACCGTAAACCACGCGTGAGAACACATCACGGCCAAGGTCATCTGTGCCGAACCAATGCTCGGCTGACGGCGTTAGGAACCTGGCGCTAAGATCTTGGGCGTAAGGATCGTGGGTTGCGATCAATGGTGCAAAGACGGCCATCAAGACAATGACAGACGCGATCGCAAGACCGATGTAGAAGAGTCGATTCACTAAGAAAGTCTTATACGCGGGTCCAGACGCCTATACACAAAATCCGTAAGCAAATTCGCTACGATATACGTAATGCTAATAACGAGCACGCATCCCTGAACGAGGCGGTAATCGCGTTTTAGGATGCCGTCGTCCAGCAGCAATAATCCGAGGCCCTGCCAACTAAATATTTTCTCCGTGACTATCGCGCCGGCCAGCAGCACACCAAGCTGCAACCCTAGGATCGTGACGACAGGGATCAAGCCATTTTTCAATACGTGTTTTAGGACAACCTTTCGTTCACTCAATCCTTTCGCTCGCGCAGTGCGAACATAATCTTCGCCGAGTTCTTCGATCACGCTGGAACGGATCATTCGCGTTAGGATAGCTGAGAGTGCGGCGCCGAGAGTCACAGCAGGTAAGATGATATCCTCGGGGTACAAACTCCCGGTCGGTGAGAGCCAACCCAGCTTTACCGCGAAAATATAGACGAGGAACGGACCTATAACAAAGGTCGGGAGAGAGATGCCGAGAAGCGCGATAAACGACGCTCCGTTGTCAATAAGACCGTTTTTGTTTGTTCCGGCGAGGATACCGAGCGGTAGTGCTATGCCGATCGCGACGAACATCGACGCCAGCGCCAGCTTTATTGTCGCCGGGTATCGCTGTGCGATCATCTCGGAAACCGGTTGGCCAGTTCGAAATGAAGTGCCGAGGTCCCCGCGCAGAAGACCCTGGAAATAGTCGACGTACTGGTTATCCATTCCGTTCCAGACGAATCCTGTTTCCGAAGAATAAGAAAAGAAGAATAAGGGTTTGTCGAGGCCGTGAACTGCATTGAAATGAGCCTTCTGTTCCGCAGTCGCGGTTTCACCAAGAATTGCGTCTGCCGGGGAGCCCGGGACAAGCCCCATCAAAAGCGTCACGAGGGATATGACCGTCCAGATCACGAGAAGCGTCATCGCCAACTGTTTGAGGAAATTTCGGAACTTGTATTTCATTGGGGCGACACCGGACGTTTCTAAAGTGCGGCTTCAGACGTTCAAGTGGATGAACCTAAGACGTTATTCTTACTGCTTTTCTCCAGTGTGAATTGCGGCTATTCCGCCGGTCAGATTGGAATATTCTACATTAACGAAGCCTGCTTTATGCATTGCAGCGGCAAGGTCCTCCTGATCGGGAAATTTTGAGACAGAGTCCGGGAGATACTCATATGCTCCCCGGGACCCACTTATCAGTCCGCCGATCCGGGGAAGTACCTTCGAGAAATAAAAACCGAATGCACCACGAAAGCCGGGCACAACTGGAGACGAGAACTCGAGCACCACAAGCTTCCCACCAGGCTTAAGAACCCGCAGAAACTCTGTCAGGCCTTCGGACACGTTTGAGAGGTTACGCAGCCCGAACGCGATAGTTACCGCATTAAACATACCGTCGGCAAAGCCAAGATCGATCGCATCCGCTTCGACAAACGGTATTGATCCGGCCTTTTGCCTGGCGATCGCGAGCATTGGCCGGCAAAAGTCAGTACCAATGATAGTCGCCCCGGAATCGCGCTGAAGTTCGATCGTAAGATCGCCCGTACCGCACGCGACGTCCAGCACAATGGCATTTGGATCATTGAGTGTGGCCTCGAGTCTGGCACGCACCTTTCGTCGCCAGCTTTTGTCGATATTTGCGGAAAGTAAGTGATTGAGAAGATCGTATCTGCCGGCAATACCTGAAAACATTTCGCGGACCGCCGCGGCATGTTGGATCTCGCTTTCAGTCCGCGGCATCGATATCATTCGGCGGTTTTCGGGGTAAGTACGAGAACACTGGCAACGGGTTGCGTCCGGATTCGATTGGCAAACCGCTGAACGTCTGCAAGCGACACGTTTGCAAATGCATCCCGATCCGCCTTGACGCTCGGAAGCCGAAAGGTATCCGCATCCAGCCAAAGCGTCGGCGCATCGAGCTTTCCATATTCGGCTGTTACGGCGGCTTTCGAAGCGTTAAATTCCGAATCCGTCAAAGGATCCACCAGCGCTCCTGCGAGCAGATCGCTTGCATCGCCCTTTGGTTTTTCATTTGTAACCGATGGCGCCAGATCGGTGCGGATCTTTGAAATTCCGAATATTAGAACACCCGGCAATACGTTCGAGTGATTGCGGACAAAAACGTTCGCGCGCTGGTCCGCCGGCGCTTTTGCCTTTATCCGCTGCTCGAGAATATGTGAAAGGACGGACGCCGCCGCAAAGTCCTTATCGTTTCGCGAAACCCCGCGAATTGCGTATCGCATCTCGGTGATCCCGGGTTCGGGCGATTGTACGATCTGCATTCCGGTAGGCGGCGGATCGGGCTGTCTAAAGGTCGAAGGAACCTTTTTATCAGCTTTCAGCCACGATCCAAAGTATCGGCGCACTGCTCGAAATCCTACACTGGTCGGAAAATTTCCGGAGATTGTAATGGTCGCGTTGTCAGCTCCAAAAAGCCTATCGTACGCAAATCTAAGATCGGCAAAATCGATCCGTTTCAATGACGCTGTGCTGCCCATCAGAGGCCTGCCGTACGGAAAGGTCTCAAGCAAGCGCTTTCGGACCGCTAGATCCGCAACATGAGAAGCATTCTTCTCATTCGATGCCAATTTTTCGGCGAGCTTGCTTTTGACGGCGTCGGTCGTGGCTTTATCGATCACCGGAGCAGTTACGGCGTTCGCGAGGGTTTCAACCATCGTCAGATACTCGTCCGGTTTAGACGAGGCGCTGATCTCGATGTAATCGTAACTAGTAGTGACCTCAAGGCCGCCTCCGAGTTCGTCTTTAAAAAATTCGCGAGCTGCTTCGTTCGGAAAAAGTGCCTCGGAAAGCAGCACCATCACCCCTTCTTTATCCTGGGGATCGAACGAGGCACCAGCGTGGATGCGGAGTTTGACATTCACTTTAGGGGCTGACTCGTCGCTCCACATCAGGACCCGAAGCCCGTTCAGGAGTTTTTCTTCCTTGGGTGGCACTGCCGTACGAACCTGGGCGGTGCCGGAAACTACGGACATCGAGAAAATAACGCTTAGAATGCAGAAATTTATGAGGATTACTCGTATCTTCATCGTATAAAACGAAAGGAAAAGGTGATATTAACGCTTTTAGTTGCAAAATTCCATTATAGTGTTGTCAGCGTTCGACTATCTGGGCGATACCATATCTTGTTGCAGGCATCAAAAAAATCGTGTTAAACCAGGCATCGCGGTTAGGGATGGGGGCATCTATCTCAGTTAGTGAACACAAAAGGTTAGCTGGCGGTGTTTCACAATTAGGCTTAACATCCTGAGGAAACTCGTTATAATAAAAGTTACTTCTTTCGCCCGCCTTAGTACGGGACGTTTAAAATCGAGAGGTCGAAAGAGATGGGAAAACTAGTCAAGTATTGTAGTTCGTGTGATGAAGGATTCGCTGAACGGTTTGCGTTCTGTCCTGTTTGCGGTGCGACCTTAGAGGCCTTTGAGATGAATCCGCTCGCGGCCGGCGCGACAAAGCCCGAAGCGGCCGTGACCCAGGACGAACTTTACAGCGCTCCTGAGACGGTGGCAGACGTTCACGTGCCCGAGGCCCAGGCCGGTCCTGTTGATAGCGACGAAGAAGTCAACGAGCCGGAAGAAGAAGACGTGCCGCCCACGGTCGCAGTTCCTGCGGCAGCCGCGGCGGGCGTTTTTACCGCATCGG
Organism: Pyrinomonadaceae bacterium; assembly: GCA_035250805.1. Lineage (GTDB taxonomy): Bacteria > Acidobacteriota > Blastocatellia > Pyrinomonadales > Pyrinomonadaceae > OLB17. The sequence goes on along the minus strand of DATFEW010000004.1, from coordinate 714 downwards.
CGATGCACGCCGACGAACCTCGCAATATGAAAGTAACGCCGGAAGCCCTGGACGACGGCTATTACATCACAGTCATCGAGGAAAAGAACGTCAAGACGAGGAACATGCTGTTGCTCGGCGCGACTGCTTTCGCTTTGGTCTTCGCATTTGGACTGACGATCAAGTCGCTTATGGATTATGACTTGGGTGTCGGGGCGATCGAGGGAGACAAGCTGTTTTCGGCAGTGATCGTCGATGAGCCAATGGCGACAGAGCCGGAAGAGGAGCAGAAGAAGGACGATGACGAAGACGGCGGCGGCGGCGGCGGAGGGAAAGAAGACCCCGAGCCGGTAAATCAGGGTGACCTTCCCGATCAAACCAAGAATCCGGTAAGACCGCCCGATCCAAACGTCATGCGGCTACCGGACCCTGCGATTCCCTTGCCGCCTCCTTCTACGGAAGGCACAAGGAAATTTGATAAGAAGTTCGGGCAGTGGGGCGATCCCAATTCGAAATTCACCGGCTTGTCAAGCGGTCCGGGCACTGGTGGCGGAATGGGTACCGGAGTTGGTACCGGCGCCGGCAGCGGCCGTGGAACGGGAACCGGCAGCGGGTCAGGCAGCGGGTACGGCAGCGGTAACGGTGACGGCGATGGTGACGGCTCAGGTGACGGCGCGGGAGGCCGTGGCGGGCCACCACCCACGACTCGTTCGTCGGTTACGACCCCGTTGCAGA
>DATFEW010000043.1:0-5978 GCA_035250805.1 Pyrinomonadaceae bacterium | reverse complement strand
ATGCTTCAAACGTTTTTATATCAGCAACGATCCCGGCTCCACCCGAGGGATCAAGCCCGGCGATTGTTAGACAGACTTTCGTTTTGACTGACTCCAAGCTCATATCCCCTTTTCCAAAACCCTCTCGTCGTTTAGATAGCGGATCGCCGCATAGCCGGCTGCTCCTTGATCCAGTACTAACTGATAGTTCGATCCGTCGATGCCACCGACTGCGATCACCGGGAAACCTTCCAATGACCTGCAAAGAACCGCCAACGCTTCAAGCCCAACCCCCGACTTGCCAGGAGAATCGAAAACCGGGCCGAATAGAACGAAGTCCGCCCCATCCGCTTTCGCACTCAGTGCCGCATCTTGGCTGTGAACTGACACCCCGACCAAAAAAGGAGGCGGGCAAACTTTGCGCACCGCAGCGACCGGTATTCCGTTTTCGGGTAAATGTACTCCGTTGGCACCGGCCGCGATGGCAACATCCGCCCGGCTATTGATAAGCAGTTTTGTTTGCGATCCCGAAACGATCGCCACGGCCCTAACGGCGAGCTCGAAAAGCTGCTTGGTTGTAATGTGTTTTTCCCGGATTTGGATAAGAGATATGCCTGCGTCGGTCGCGCGTTTTACTGAGGAGAGTATTTCCCTGGAGCATTCGGCAAAGAGCCCGGGTGCGGCTTCGCCTTTCGTGATCAGATACGTCAACGGAGCGTCCGTCAGGTCGATCATTGGCGGCCCTTCGACGGGACGTGTTGGAGCATCGCGACCGTTTCGTTGAAATGAAACATCTCCCACACGGCGATCACAATGTTCGCAACTCCGAGGCCCGTGACAGCCCCCCGAAACCAGTTTGACGATATCGTCCGTTGGATCGCAGGAATATTCGAAGCGTCGGCGATCAGTGCGAGAAAAAAGTTATCACTCCAGTTGCCGAACAGCATGTCCCACGGCGCCAGGATCAGATAAGTTCCGAGCAGCAGGCAGAGAATAATAAAGAAAATGACGGTGAGTTTCTCAACCACACCGTCAGATTACAACTTCGATTCACCTATCGCAATATGCTGATCAAGCCGGGATCGCGAGATTGTTTACACGGGTAACGATATCGCGAAAATCGATATTCTCCGCATAAACCAGTTCGAAATACCTTGCGGCACTGGCCAGGTCGCCGTCGGCCTCATACGCGATCCCGAGCTCGTACCAGACACCCTGCCGTTCTTCGTCGCTGATCTCGAAGGATTCGAGGGAACGAAGATGCCATTTCGCCGCGAGATTGGGTTTGCCCATCTCCATAAAACAATGGCCCAACAGGTTTGCACAATTAAAAAAGCGGCGTGATCCGTCATTGGGCGAAACAAGTGCTGCAGCATCCTGAAACTCTCTTATGGCCTGCTCCATTAGACCCATTTCCTGGTATGCAACCGCTGTCTGGAACTGTGTCTCGAAATCACTGTCGTGCGTGACGTCCGTTTCTTCTATTCCCAGTTCGCTTCGCAGGTCCGAAAGATCGAATCCACCTTGACTTTGGATTATGACTTCCGGAGTCACCTCTATCGTTTCGGGGACGTCTTCTTTGGCTTCGATGTTCAAAAGAGCAGTAAGTTGATCTATCTCTGACCGCTCTCCGTACGTGCCCTTAAGCTCGCTGATCGCTTTGGACGCAAGCTCTTCGTAACCGTTCTCTATATAAAACCTAATACTGTCGATCTCTTTTTGAAACTCGTCATCCTGACAAGCTTCCGCTACAGTTACGGCCTTTGCGATCTCTGCGGCTTCAATTGTCCGTGACTCCTCGGATTTCTTCTTCTTCGGTTTCTTCTTTTCCTTGGATGATTCCTTCGGCGGCTCTACGGCAGATTCGTCGACGATGCCCACGATCGCAAAATCGTCACTTTCCACGACAGCAACCGGATCGCTTTCTCGAACAAAGTGACGGTCAAAGGCGTTTGCTTGCTCTGGTTCGTCGGATATTCCCAGTTCGAGGTTGATCGCTTTTAGTCGATCTGCATACGATGTCTCCTGCGGCACTATCATCACCAGTTGCGAAAGCGCGTACCTTTCATCGTCAAGTGATCCCTCACGCGACGCTATCTCTATCAGCCGTACCAATGTTTCATGCAAATATTCGTCATCCCTTTGCCAGGCGCAAAAACGTGCAAGAAGCCGCACGACGTCCAGGCGTCCCGGCTCCGCACGATCGATCTCTTCTAATCTTGCCTGGAGCTCCCCGGCCTGGCCTCCAACAAGCATATGCTCTGACGCGATAGTCAAAACGCGCACGGCCGATTCAATATGACCAGACGAAAAATAATATGCGCCGAGCTCAAGGCACTTCAGATAGCTCGATGGATCGACCTCGACCAGCCGGAACAGCGCGCTTTCGGCCGCACCTGCGTCGCCGACCCTGAGGTGAGCATCCACCAGTTGCGCGAGCATATCACGATTTAAGGGATCATCCGCCAGCACCGATTCGATCCGCGCGATCGCCTCAGCGGGCAATTCCATCGCAAACTTTGCATTCACCGAGCCGGCAACGGCTCTTGAATGTTTTGGATCTATCGCGAGCGCCTTTTCAAACGCGTCAAGGGCATTCTGGAAAGAAGAATGGAGCAAGAATCGTTCACCGGCATTACAAAATGCTTCGGCGGCCTCTTCAAGCATTTCCTCCTGCAGGTTAGCATCAGCGATGGTCAGGTATATCTCGGTGTTGTTCGGGTCAAGCTCCGCGATCTCGCTCCAGATCACAAGCGCTTCGGCGCGGCGGCCCTGCTTATTGTAATGTTCGGCAACCGTTTCGTAGTGCGATCTGGCTTCTTTAAGTGAACCCTTCTGTTTGTAAAGCTCGGCTAACTTCTCCGATATCTCGGGGGAATTCGGTTGAAGACGGGAGATCTTGTTATAAACGGCGATGGCTTTTTGAGCAAAGCCCAGGTTGCTGTAATGCTCAGCAACGCTGCGGTAACAATTTACGGCTGACCGTACGTCCGCGTCTTTGGAATAAAGATCGCCGAGCATGTTGAGCGTGACAATGTCTCGCGGCTCGTGCTCGACGACCTTGCGGTACTCACTTATGGCATCGCGGATCTTTCCCTGGGACAGGTATCGCTCGGCACTCCGCATTGCCTTTGACTTGTCAAACATAATGTGAACTTTGCCTGGGGTAGATCGCCTGGGAACGACTGCGATCCGGGAATGTTTGCTGCGAAAGCCGGCGGCCAAACGAGGCGATATTGCCCTATAGACCTGCAATCCGTAAGATACCATGGTGTACAAAAAGTGTCAATGGTGTTTGCCATTTTTTGTCGTTCCTTTGCGTAAATGAAGATGACCAACCCTTTGATTTTTGGCCCCCAATTACCTAATCTTTAGCTTCGCCCGGAGACTTTTCAGCATTATGAAAGCACTTATTCTGGCCGGAGGTAAGGGCACCAGACTGCGACCTCTGACCGTTTTCACTCCCAAGCCGATCGTTCCGGTCGTTAACCGCCCATTTTTGCTATACCAGATCGAGATCCTTCAACGTGCGGGTATAAAGGAGATCACGCTTTCTCTAAGTTATCAGCCGGACAAGATAGAAGCAGTTTTGAATGACTGTGACGAACTTGGTGTAGACGTTCGGTTCATCACCGAGCCGAGTCCGATGGGTACCGGGGGCGCATATCGATTTGCCGCCGACACCGATCACGAAACGACCGTGGTCTTTAACGGCGATATCCTCACAGATATAGATCTGAAGAAAATGATCTCGCTGCACCAGAAACGGAAATCCTCCGCGACGATCGCGTTGGTGCCGGTGGACGACCCTTCGAGGTACGGCCTCGTTGAAGTTGGCAAGGACGGTGAAGTGCTGCGATTTGTAGAAAAACCGGGGCCGGAGGAGCTCGCCTCGCTGAGAATCAATACCATCAACGCGGGAATCTACATACTGGAGCCATTGATACTCAACCTCATACCCAAAGGCGAGAACAGGTCCTTTGAATACAATGTTTTTCCGTCTATCCTCGAGAAGCGCATCCCGTTTTTCTCGTATGTGATGGACGGAGAATATTGGCGCGATATCGGGACCCCTGATAGTTATCTCGCTGCTCATCGCGACCTTGTGGATGGTTCAATAAGAGGCTTCGACATCGATCGAACGGCCCGGGCCGACGTTGCGACTGCCGCCCAGGTCGATAAGCTCTCGGTGCTTGGGGAGGGATGCGTGATCAAGCCAAACGCACAGATCGTAAATTCCATTTTGGGACCCGGAGTTCATGTCGAGGAAAAGGCCGTGATCGAAAATTCCGTTATTTGGTCGCACACACGTATTTCCAACTTCGCCGAAGTTAAGGGTTCTATTATCGGACGAAGCTGTCATATCGGCCGTAATGCGATGGTCGGCGTTGGTACCGTTTTGGGCGATAAGGCGTCACTACCAGATTATTCAAAGGTCTAGCTGATGCCTGAGCTTCCCGAAGTTGAGATCGTTGTACAGTGTCTCCACCGCCTCTTGCCAGGACGAACCATCGTTTCAGCAGAGTTGAGACGCCCGCGACTTACTCCTGGCTTGACGCAGCGATCCTTCGAGTCAAGACTGCGAAACTCGCGTATCTTTTCGGTCCGGCGTCGCGGAAAATTCATACTTTTTGAGCTCGAAAAAAAGTGGACCGTGATCACGCACTTGCGGATGAGCGGCCGGTTCATGCTGCTTGATCAAGCGCAGAACGATCCGAAGTTTGCTCACGCCGTTTTTCATCTAGACGGCGACGAACGGCTCATATTCCGCGACCAACGGCACTTCGGAATGATGAAGATCGTAGAGACAGCAAAACTTTTTGAAACGAAAGATCTGGCAAAGCTTGCACCGGAGCCATTTTCACACGAGTTTAGCCTTGAATACCTATCAGGCATTCTGAAGATCTCGAAACGAAATATTAAACAACTTCTGCTCGATCAAACGAAGGTCTGCGGGGTAGGCAATATCTATGCGTCCGAGGCGCTTTTTCTGGCCCGCATCAATCCGCATAAATTCGGAAACGAGGTGTCCCGAAAAAAGGCAGCCGCGTTAAGAGATGCGATTCGCGAGGTTATGAACGAGACACTGCAAATGGGAACGAATCTCGAGATCGATCGTGAAAACATCGGCGGCGGGATATATGGAGCGTCTACCGATGTCGATTGGCACGTTTATGGACGCGAAGGAAAGCCATGTCAAAGCTGCGGTAAGCCTATCGTCCGGACCGTACAAAACGGCCGGTCTACATATTTTTGCAGAGTTTGCCAGCGAAAATAGAAAAGTCGTCGAAGCCAACTTGAACTAGAATTCAGGATTTATGAGGTGCAATATGGTTGGAAAGCTGTTGTTTGTTCTATCTATCTTTTCTGTGATGGTGTTTGTCGGGTCGGCGAATGCCGGGTCTTGCGCGTGCTGTGCCGAGCCGGGGACCTACAATCTTTGGACCGGCAGACCAAGCGATTATCAAATCGAGATCCTTAAAAGTATCGAGTTTGACATCAAGGCCCAACTCTATATGACGGAAGCGGGTTTTGAAAGCATCAAGGCACTTTCAACGATCGATAAGGAATTCGATGACGGTTCCTGGGTGGCGTCGCCAGGAGGTCTTGATCTTGTCAATAGCTTCACCGGAAAAATCTGGACGTTTACGATCAAAAGCCCGAAAGGCAAAACCGGGACGCTCAGGCTTCCAATACCCGCTCTGATGTCGGTTTTCAAAGCGGACATTCATGATGGAGAGATCAGCGGAGGAGGCGGGCCGCTGCTTTACAAGGAATTTAGGTTTAAGGGAACGGTAGCGTCCGGATCAGGATTTCTTGCAGGCGGCATAGTTCGGCCGACACGCTACTTTCTCGTGTTTCAAGGTCGCGGAAACGGCTGCGACAACGCGGAGGATTTCAACAATTGGAATCTTGAGATCACGGGGAAAAAAGCCCGATATCGGTTTTTCGGTGATCTCACCGGAGGTGAGGAAATAGATGAGGAAGAGGAGAGCGCA
>DATFEW010000410.1:0-6045 GCA_035250805.1 Pyrinomonadaceae bacterium | reverse complement strand
GGAAGACGTCACAACCAGCGAACCACCTTTGCCAATACTCAGCGCCTGGACGAAGCGCTTCAGATCCGGAATGCAAAGACGGAAGCTTACAACTTTACGGACAATCACGTGTTCAACGCATCGGTAGTTAATCAACTTCGTGGGCAATATTCCATCTACGAGCCCAGTTTCCAGACCACCGACCCGTTCGGACCGGTTGTACTTGTCGGATACACGAACCCGATTCCGGGCGAAGGGAACCAAACATTGATCGCCGGAAACTCCACGGCCGCAATTTTTGGAGATTCAACGGGTTTTCCGCAGAACCGGAATGAAAAACGATACCAACTACAGGACGCGTTAACGTGGCTGAAAGGTATGCACGCGTTCAAAACGGGATTTGACGTTCAAAAAATTCGCTCGCGGGCCATCGGCCTCGGGGATGCCACGGGGACGTTTAACTTCAGCGGGGTTCTTAATTTTCAGAATAACGAAATATCAAGGTATAGACAGAATTTCGGTACGGTGTCGGATGTAGAGAACACCTATTGGGGCGTTTTCTTCAATGACGAAATGCGCCTTAGACCGTCCCTCACACTGAGCGTCGGACTGCGGTATGAGCGTGAGACTGCCGTTTCGGACAATGACAATTTTGGCCCGCGAATCGGTGTGGCCTGGTCTCCGTTCAAAGATGGAAAAGGAGTGGTCCGTTTGGGGACAGGTATTTTTTACAATCGTGTGCTGCTACGTACTGTCGCAGATTCCATTCAAAACACAGGCGGGAACCTGGTTTCGTATGATACGAATACCATCGGCACAGCTGCCACCGACCCGCGTCGCATCGCGATCTTGAACGCGATCGAGACAAGGTTTCCAAATGCATTCGCGTCGGTGGAAGAAATCACCGCAATGCTTAGTTCTGTGTGCCCAACTGTTGTTGCTCCGCCCGCGCCGTGTACGACGTCGACCGGATTTGTCGACCGTGTAACTAGCACCGGAAATCCCCTAAGGACCGTCGAGGCCGACTTGCGGATCCCCGAAAGTTATCAGTTCAACGTCGGTTTTGAACGTGAACTGATCAAAAACTGGGTATTTGAGGCCAACTACACAATAAACAAGACCGTACATCTTTGGCGTGATTACAACGGTAATGTTCCAGTCTTGCCGCCAGGATATTCAGATTGGACAGAATATCTTTTGGCGAATGATTTTCTTGTAAGAAACACCAACGGAACTACCCGGCGATATGATTTCGTTTTAGGTCCCAGCAATTCTACGACTGTCGGTCCCTGCAGCTTTACAGCCAATGTTACGTGTACCGTAAATTTGAACACTACCAGCACCTCGACGGCGGTCCCGCTCGCGTCATTCCCTGGTAATAACAACAACGCCACGGGCGCTCCTTTAGGGATCGCGCTCGCGGCGATCGGTCAATTCCGTCCGGATCCTACGGTGTCCGAAACATCGATCATTGGATCAATGGGCAATGCTTTTTACCAAGGATTGATCCTTGAACTTCGCAGCAGGTTTCGAAGGTTCGGAGATAGCGGATTTGCCGCCTCGTTCCGGTTTGCGTATACCCTTTCAAAAACGATGGATGACGGTTTGAACAACACGTCAAACGCCGAGATCAACCGTGATTTTTCTCGTGAGTGGGCGCGGTCGCTGCAGGATCGTCGGCACCGTATAGCATTTTCGGGTGTCTTTGATACGCCGTGGTGGATGGGGCGGCTTCGTTTCTCGCCATTGTTTCGGTACGGAAGCTCTGCACCGTTCAATCTTGGGAATGGCGGGAACGACCGAAACCTTGACGACCTTTCCACTGATCGCATCAACTTCTTTGGCGATCTGAACGATCTTGTTTGGAGGGCTCCCGGTTCGTCTCTACCAACTGACCAGTATCTTTCTCAGTTCTCGCTACCGACGATCGGCGCCGCCGGTGGAAATCTGCCGCGAAATGCCGGCACGGGCCCGAGCTTTTATACTTTCGATCTCAACGTTACGCGCGAGTGGAAATTCGGTGAAAAGATGCGGCTCAAGCCCAATATTCAGTTCGATAACATCCTGAACGCCGCTGTTTTCAATTACGGAGCTGGGTTTATTGACTTCAATGCCCTTTCGTCAACAAGCTCTGTGACAGCTAAAGCTGCTTTTCTTGTTCCTACACGAACTTATAGACAGCGACAGATCCGGCTGGGCGTAAGGTTCGATTTTTGACCGTATTAGGTGTCCCCGGTTTGGCGCGGGATGCGGTCTTTCGAATCAGACACAAATATTCATTCGGCGAAAAGCTCGATCAGGCGCGCGACTATCATCTTTTGGGAATCCGGGTCGAGGCCGCCGATCTTTTTGACAAGTCGTACTTTATCGATAGAACGGATCTGATCGAGGATCACATGGCGTTCGCTTCCGAGAAAATCAACCGAAACACGCGTCGGATATTTTGCGCGGGTCGTGGCCATAGGAGCAATGATCACGGATTCAAGATTATTGTTCAGTTCGTCAGGCGACACTATTACGGCCGGCCGCGTATTTTTTGGGTCGCGGCCCGGGCTCTCGTCCATATTTACGAGAAAAACGTCAAAGCGCCCTACCAGTGCCATTCTTTTTCATCAAACGTGGAGGTGTGCCCGACGGGTGCAGCGTCATCGTCCGTCTCCGTGAGCCTCTTAAACGCTTCGTCCCATCCGCTTCTCGGTTTGCGAATATTTCGAATAAGGATACCTTCAGGACATATTTCGAGCTCGACCTCGCCCGTGATCTTTGTGTCCTCGAGGAGGATCTTCGGTATCCGTATCCCCTGGGAATTTCCGATTTGGATGATCTGGGCTTTCATAATTACATAGTAATTACGACTTGGGATCAAGTCAACCGATCTTTATGATACCGCCCATGTACGGGTGCAGGATCTCCGGAATATCGACAGAGCCGTCGGCCTGCTGGAAGTTCTCAAGGATCGCGACCCACGTACGCCCGATCGCCAACCCGCTACCGTTGAGAGTGTGCGCGAATTCGGGTTTTGCGCCGCCGGCACGTCGAAAACGCAGGTTCATCCGCCGCGCCTGAAAATCTCCGCAATTCGAACAGCTCGAGATCTCGCGATAGGTTTGCTGACTCGGGAGCCAAACCTCGATGTCGTAGGTTTTTCGCGCGCCAAAGCCCATATCACCAGTTGAAAGGATGACGGTTCGATATGGCAACCCGAGAAGCTGTAGGATTCTTTCTGCGTCAGCGGTTAGCTTTTCGTGTTCCTTCCCGGATTCTTCCGGAAGGGTTACCTTAATAAGCTCGACCTTTTCAAATTGGTGCTGCCGGATCAACCCGCGCGTGTCCTTGCCGTAGCTGCCTGCCTCGCTTCGAAAGCAGGGCGTGTAGGCAGTGTAATTCTTTGGAAGGTCTGTTGCGTCGAGGATCTCGCCGGCGTAATAATTCGTCACGGGGACCTCGGCGGTCGGGATCAGTGCAAAACCGCGTTCGTCTTTGACATGAAAGAGATCGTCCTCGAATTTTGGCAACTGGTTCGTTCCGAATAGGGCCACTCGATTCACAAGAAAGGGCGGCAGCGTCTCAATATAACCATGTTCCTGAGTGTGGACATCAAGCATAAAGTTGATCAATGCCCGCTCCAAACGGGCACCTGCACCATTCAATATCGCGAAGCGTGAGCCCGCGATCTTGGATGCGCGTTCGAGGTCGAGAATGCCGAGCGACTCGCCGAGATCTACGTGGTCCTTGGGATCAAAATCGAATTCGCGGGGTTCGCTCCACTTGCGGATCTCTTTGTTTGCTCCTTCGTCTACACCGACCGGAACATCTAGGTCCGGAATATTTGGAAGGCCCGCGAGTATATCGTGCATAGCCGCTTCAGCCGCGTCGCGTTTTGCTTCGAGGAATGACTGCTTTTCTTTGAGGCCCGCTACTTCGGCCTTTTTCGCCTCGGATTCTTCGTTTTTGCCCGACCTGATAAGATCGCCGATCTCTTTGCTGGCTGCGTTTCGAGCCTGATTTATCGCATCTGCCTCGCCAATAATGCGGCGGCGCTCGGCATCTTGCTCGACGAATTTGTCGAGCACATCGGTCTGGAAACTGCGTGCCGCCAGAGCTTTACGCACCGCGTCTAGGTTTTCTCTGACAAAATTGAGATCAAGCATCCGTTACTTTTTCCTTCCGGCCAACATCTCGAGAGCCTTTTCTATTCTTTTGGTCCGAGTTTCGGGGCGTTTTGCTTCCTCTACTGCGCGTACGTACTCCTTTCTGTGCGTGTAGCTAAGTTTGTTCCAAGCCGCAGACATTCCCGCCTTTTTGATGGTTTTTGCGAGATCAGCGGGCACATCGACGGTTCGCGGCGTCGTATCGAGCTCAAGCGTAATTACAATGTGATCACCAGCAGAGATCCCAGCCTTTTCGCGAAATGCCTTCGGGATCCCCAGCATATATTTGCCTCCCATCCTGACGATGGATCCGTGATAGATCGCACCGTTCACCGTTGCTTTTACGGGAACACGTTTCGCTCCAAACACTTTCTCGACGTCGAACGGGATCGTTATCCCGGTCGCTTCCATCGTCGGGTGTTTTTCCAGCGTCACCTCGATTGTTTGTTTCTGTGCCATTTTTGCCCTAACATTTCAAAGGCTTGAATTTATCAGACTAATTATGTCGAACAAAGTTCGTAAGGCCGTTTTCCCGGCTGCCGGTTTGGGCACCCGTTTCCTCCCGGCTACAAAGGCCTCGCCGAAGGAGATGCTGCCCCTCGTTGATAAGCCCTTGATCCAATATTCGGTTGAGGAAGCGGTCGCCAGCGGCATCGAATCCATCCTTATCATCACGGGACGCGACAAGGCCGCGATAGAGAACCATTTTGATATCTCCTTCGAACTCGAGCAGTTTCTCCTCGAAAAAGGGAAGGACGATGCTTTCAAGGAGGTCCGATCTATATCGGAGATCGCAAAGGTGCATTACACCCGGCAAAAACAGGCGCTTGGGCTCGGCCATGCGATCTACCAAGCCAGGGATTTTGTCGGTGATGAACCATTCGCGGCACTGCTTGCCGACGACCTTGTTGACGCCGAAGTTCCCGCGCTCAGACAGATGATCGATGTATTTGAAAAGTACGACGCTCCCGTGATCGCGACGATGCAGGTTGCGGGCGAGGCCATCTCGCGATTTGGCGTGATCGCTGCGGATGAGGTCGAGCCTGGCGTTTTCAAGATCAAGGACATGGTCGAAAAGCCGCCCCTTGCCGAAGCTCCGTCAGACCTTGCCATCATCGGGCGTTACATCTTCACGCCGGATATCTTCGAAGCCATCGAAAACACCAAGCCCGGCGCGGGCGGTGAAATTCAGATAACAGATGCGATGCGGCTCCTGCTCAAGAAACGGCCCTATTACGCTTTAAATCTTAACGGTATCCGCCACGACGCGGGAGATAAGCTTGGATTTCTTGTAGCCACGGTCGAATATGCGCTAAAGCGCAAGGACCTGGGAAATGACTTCCGGGAATACTTGCGATCCATTAGATTTTGAACCTAGCGGAAGAGCATACCGGCGGCGGCAAGGCCGATACCTAGACCCATCACAAGCCATGCCAGCATGTTCCTGTTTCTCGTTGCTCGGCGCTCGCGGCGCAGACTTCGAACGTAGAATGAATTTAATGTAGATGTACTCATTTTATTTATTTCCTAAGCTTTGAGATCCGGCCGTCAAATAAGTAATGCGAAATCCACCGAAAAAAGGTGTCATCGCTCGTAATTGTCTTGAACGGTTCGCGATAAGGCTTTTTGCGGATCGTTAGAGAGTTTATTTGTGGAATCACAATATTCTCGCCCTCGCACAAGCCCTTTAATTTCGCTATTATCTAGAAACACTGGCTTAACAGCCGAAAATGCACATGCCGCTTGCCGCGATCGAAGAGGCCGTCAAAGATATTCGAGATGGCAAAATGATAATCGTCGTTGACGATGAAGATCGTGAAAACGAGGGTGACCTTATGTGCGCTGCTGAGTTGGTCACGCCCGAAATGATCAATTTCATGGCCGTTCACGGGCGCGGCCTGGTCTGCATGCCGAT
>DATFEW010000404.1:0-7218 GCA_035250805.1 Pyrinomonadaceae bacterium | reverse complement strand
GGTCCGGCGAAACGTCGCGCGGCTATTGCAGTTCGTCGAGATCCCGAAGCGATACGAGGGGCGTATATTCGAAGCTTGTTATGCACTTTTGTCGAACCCGTCCGAGACCGTCGCCGTACGAGTCTTTTCTATGACTGTCGCGGCCAAGATAGCAAAGGACCAGCCAGATCTTATGGACGAGCTCCGTTTGGCGGCTACCCAGCACCCTGAGGCAGCGACGGCCGGTTTTCGCAGCCGCGCCCGACGTGTGCTCGGGATCTAGGGGATGAAGAGGGTTATCGTAATCGGTTCCGGCGGGGCGGGAAAGTCCACGTTCGCTCGTCGTCTCGGCGAGGTGACGGGCCTGCCGGTTATCCACCTTGACTCCCACTTCTGGCGGCCGAACTGGGAGCCTACGCCAAAAGACGAATGGAAGGCTAAAGTCGAGGAATTGATCAAAGGCGAGACATGGATCATAGATGGCAATTTCGGAAGCACGCGAGAATTAAGAATGCAGGCCGCCGATACGATCATCATGCTGGATCTTCCGCGGCGCGTTTGCATGTATCGCGCTATCAAACGTGCCATCCTGTACTACGGGAAAAAACGCCCCGATATGGGCGAGGGGTGCACCGAAAAAATAGATCTCGAATTCCTTCTGTGGATTTGGAATTACCCCAAACAAGGAAAGCTACGAGCATTCGAAGAATTCGAGCGGCAAACCAACAAACGGCTCATAACATTGAAAGATAGTCGCGATATCGAAAGTTTCCTTAAAGAGATCGCCTGAACCTATGGAATGGCACAAAGACGCTTACACCATCAGCACTGATCCGTCGCGACTCGATTTGGAAGCCATACATCGTTTCCTTTCCGAGGAAGCATACTGGGCCAAGAACCGAACCCCGGAACAAACCAGGACAGCGGTCGAAAACTCTATCTGCTTCGGCGTATATGACGGCGAACTGCTGGTGGGCTTTGCGCGAGTGGTGACTGACAGGGCGACGTTCGCTTACCTTGGTGACGTATTCATTCTCGACGAATTTCGCGGTCGGGGTCTGAGCAAATGGCTAATGGATACTATCATCTCACTCCCGGAACTGCAGGGCCTTCGCCGATGGGTGCTCGCGACCCGCGATGCGCACGGGCTTTACGAGCAATTTGGCTTCACTGAGCTCAAATTTCCAGAAAGATGGATGGAACTCGCGGCCTCCGACGCGTACTAAAAAATCATTGCTTCAGGCTGCCCCGCGTCAGGTATAATTGAATTTCAGCCTTCCCGGACGGCTGACCATTTCCCGCATTGACTCTTTCCAATCCAAAACCTCCGGGCCAACCCTTCGAATCAAAATGGATCAGTTTCGTAATCGTCCGCTCGCACTCGTGATCCTTGACGGCTGGGGCATTGCGCCGCCCAGCGAATGGAACGCTATTTCGCAGGCGCACACCCCATTTTATGACCAGATCGTGGCCCAATTTCCCCGAACAGTGCTTGAGGCAAGCGGGGAGGCAGTGGGCCTGCCTAAGGGTTCACCCGGAAACGCTCATTCAGGACATCTGAACATCGGAACCGGGCGCGTTTCAAAAACAGAGGTTCACCGGATCGCAGACAGCATTCGCGACGGAACCTTCTTTGAGAACCGGGTGCTGGAAGCTGCTTTCGAAACCGCATGGAACACGAACGGACGCGTACATCTGATCGGACTCCTTAGCGATGCCGGCGTCCATTCGTCGCCCGAAACCCTTTTCGCACTACTGCGAATGGCGAAACGATTTGAACTGAAAGAGGCATTTGTTCACGGCATTCTGGATGGCCGCGACGTTCCGCCGAGAACAGCCGATGTGTATGCTGAGGCGGTGGAAATCAAGATGGCCGACATTGGCATCGGTACCATCGCTTCGTTATGCGGCCGCCACTACGCGATGGACAACGCCGAAAACTGGGAGCGTACCGCGCGAGGTTATACAATGCTGGTTCACGGTGAAGGAGAGCATGCGGCTGACGCTCGCACCGCTATTCGTAGCTCGTTTCTGCGAGGCATCTCTGATGAATTCATCACTCCTATCGTGATCAATGACGACCGCGGAATCGCGACGCTGCGGGATGGAGATACGGTCATCTTTTTTAACCATCGTCCTGACACAATGCGGCAGCTCGTTCGTTCGGTGGCGATGCCCGAAGCCGGCGGCGGAATTACCAAGCCGAAGTTGAACGTAGTGTGCATGACCGAATACGACACGAGTTTTGGCCTTCCGGTAGCGTTCAAAAGCGGGACCGAATCGAATACGCTCGTGGACACCCTGGCTGACGTCGGTATCCACACTTATCGAATCAGTGAATCGGAACGTTTTCAGCACATCACGAATTTCTTTGATGGCGGTGCGGCCCGGTCGCGCCAGACCGAAAAACAGATGCCGATGGATTCAGAAAAAGAGGCGGACCGTGAATATGCGCCGGAGATGCGCAATTTCAAAGTGACCAACGTGCTTCTTCGCAGTATGGATATTGACGGTTCGGGAGTGTTCATCACGAACCTGGCCTCCCCGGGTCTTGTTGCCGAAACTGGAAACTTTCGGAAAACCGTTGAAGCCATACAATACCTCGATACCTGTCTCGGTGGGATCATAACGAAGGTTCGTCAACTGAACGGGATCGCAGTTATCACTTCTTCGCACGGCAACTGTGAGGACATGCACCTGGTCGACGGCTCGCCAAATCGTTACGCGACTTCCAACGCCGTGCCGCTGCATCTTATTGGAAGCGACGCCCGGCAAACATATCTCTCCGCAAACGGGTCATTGCAGGATGTTGCTCCTACGATCCTCGGCCTTCTCGGGCTTCCTGTTCCCTCAGAAATGACAGGCCGCGACCTTTCCATCCGGTAATAGTTTTCAGCGAAATATTAAAATAGTCCTGCGGTAGCCGTGTGCTTGCCCGTCGTGCTAATCTTGCCTTTCCGCATTAATTCACCATCGGAAGGGATCGAAGAAAAGCACGATATGGTAGAGGAATTTGCGTTCGACAACACGGAGGAGCGCCGGAAAAGCCGCCTGAACGGCACGGGTTGGATAGAGGTAATAGTCGGCTCAATGTTCTCCGGCAAATCTGAGGAGCTTATCCGCCGGTTGAACCGCGCGCGGATAGCGCGTCAAAAAGTACAGGTCTTCAAGCCGATGATAGACGCGCGCTATTCCGTCGAAGAGATCGCCTCTCACTCCGGCCAAAAGCACGATTCTAAACCGGTCTCCACCGCCGTCGAGATAATGCGGAATGTTGAAGAGGATACCCAGGTTGTCGGTATTGATGAAGGTCAATTCTTCGATGCAGAAATCGCGGATGTTGCAAACCAACTCGCGAATTGCGGAATGAGGGTGATCGTCGCCGGGCTTGACCAGGACTACACCGGGACCCCTTTTGGTCCGATGCCGCACCTGCTTTCGATAGCGGAGTTTATTACCAAAATACACGCCATCTGTGTCAAGTGCGGCCAAACCGCTAACTACACACAGAGAACTGTAGACTCTGACGCACTGGTCGAGGTCGGAGCGAGCGATAAATACGAGGCCCGCTGCCGCAAATGTTTCGTCCCGCATGCCGACGCCCCAACCCTGCATCCGTAGTATGCGTTCCGGTCATTTGCTGATAGAATTTTCACTCCATACAATCTCCTTCGTTTAAGACTAGTCCATTATGGGACGCAAGTGAGGTGTGTCATTACCGATATGAACAATACAGAGATCGTACAAAAAGGATATGAGTGCTTTGGTACAGGGGATATAGAAGGCCTCTTGACTTTGTTTTCCGATGATATTAAATGGTCGGTCCCCGAGATCGAGAACGCCCCGTTTGCCGGAACAAGGACCGGACCGGGCGCGGTTGCCGAGTTCTTTACAAAACTGGTAGAGGCAGAGGATATGACGCGGTTCGAGCCGCTTGAATTCATCGCTGAGGGCGACAAGGTCGTGGTTCTCGGTGAATCAGCGGCTACCGTGAGGTCAACAGGGAAAACATACGAGACCGAATGGGTCCATGTTTTTCACCTTCAGGACGGCAAGGTCACCGAATTCAAGGAGTTTTTTGATAATGCCGCGGCAACGCGCGCGTTTCAGAAGTCGGCAGCCGCGTAGTCCATTCCAATTTAAGAGTGACGCATTTACCGATTCAAACAATGGAACGGCGAAAGCCGTCACTCTTACCCCTTTGGTATCTTCATCGAATATAAGATTGCGGCGAAAGCATCTTCCTGCTTTTCAAACTTGTCGCCATTCGTCGAGAGAATGATGTTGACCTGTTGATTCTGGCCCTGGTATTTTCGGAACCCGATCCATTGATGCCGCCTGATCCCGTCTTTGGTCTCCGGTGGAGCTTCGACCCACTCCACGCCCGTTACACCGTCGAGGTCGAGCCATCGAACTTTCTCGTACTTACCCTGCTTTAGTAGTTCGAGCGCGCTGTCGTACGTGGCCTTGATACTGATGTCCGAAGGAAAGCTGTCCGGCATGGTAGAGATAGAGGCGATCAGGAATCCATTCGCAGGCGATCCGTAATTGAACGATTCCTTCATAACATTCATCTTCGGCCATCCGGCCGGAAGCTTCCATGAAATGCCCTGCTCGGGCCACTTTACTTCCGTAGCGCTATCCTGAATCGCCTGTTGTGCGCCCGTGAGCGACGGCTTCTCAGCGTCGGAATCGCCGCCGGTGGATCTCGTTGTGCTATTTGAAGTGGTGCCGTTGCTGTTCGAGCTGCCGACCTGACGCAGGCGTTCGCCAAGTCCGCAAAAAGTGAGCGCAAAAAGTACGATGCCAATCGAGAGAATTTTCATTATTGAGCCTCCGGTCTGAGAAAGAGTTGAGATATTGTCAACGGTTTGTTGCTGAAATGCAAAGAACGGTCTTTGATGATAGGGCCTTAATCGAATATCATGGTTCTCTAAGACCCTTTCTAAATGCGTAACTCGATTCGATCTATAAAGTTTATCGCTTTATTTGCCATTTTGGCCGGGTTGCTTTTCTCACCCGCTGAAGGGATCTGCTTGCTTCCGTTCCCTCAGGGGACGTCAGATGTGGAAACGCGGGATGTCTCGCTGGGTAACGATGCCATCGGGTATCAAAAAAGCCTTCGTCGCATTGCAGCAGGCGAGAAGAATTCTGATTCCGCATCACAATCGATAAAGAAATCGACTTTATTCCTTATCGGCAACGGCTTGATCACTGAAATCAGTCGAACGCGAAACCTTCCGGATCACGTTACGGACAACCTGTTTGCGATAGCCTTCGCACGCCTTCAACTTTCCCCAGTCACGCTTTATAGCCGTCCACCGCCTTCATCTTAGCTCCCGCACTGTTGGCAGATATAATCGAGTTAGGATTGATTTGACGTTCGTGCTGGACCGCGTTGTCTTCTTCAGTAACGTACGGCTCCAAGAGAAAGGCAAAATGCACACCCCAACTCTTTTCGCAGATCTACTGATAATTCTCTTGGTGTCCGTGCCCGTAGCTTACGTGAGTTTGCGATTGAAACTCCCGCTACTGGTTGGGTTAATGCTCACGGGAATGGCGATCGGCCCATTCGGGCTAGGGCTCATTACCGATCTCCATAGCATCGAAATGCTGGCTGAGATCGGGGTGATGCTTTTGCTTTTCACGATCGGCCTCGAGTTCTCGATAAAAAGGCTGCGCGAGATGAAGACGCTCGTGCTTGTCGGCGGCGGCCTCCAGGTTTTGATTACCATCGTAGTGATTGCGGGAACCGGGTACCTAATGGGCCGCGAACTCAGGCAGGGGATCTTTTTTGGTTTTCTGGTCGCGTTGTCCAGTACTGCGATCGTTCTGAAGTCTTATGTGGATCGAAACGAAGTGGACGCCCCTCATGGCCGAGCCGGCATTGGAATCCTTCTTTTTCAGGACATAAGCATTGTTTTCATGCTGCTCGCGGTTCCGCTTCTCGGCGGTGAAGACATTGTCAGCCTGGCATCGATCTTCATTAATCTCGGGACCTCGCTGCTCGCGCTTCTGGTTATTGTACTTGGGGCATGGTTTTTATTACCTCGATTTCTGAAGCAGGTCGTTCAGCTCAAGAGTCCGGAAGTATTCGTACTGACGGTAGTTTTGGTTTGTCTTGGAATGTCGTGGGTGACCTCGCAGTTTGGTCTCTCGCTCGCTTTGGGCGGCTTTATCGCCGGAATGGTGTTAGCGGATACGGACTACAACCATCAGGTAACGACCGAGATCCTACCCTTCCGGGACGTTTTCAACAGCCTGTTCTTTGTGTCGATCGGCCTGTTGCTTTCGATTCCTGCATTGCTTGCGAATTTCAGTACTGTCGCCTTGATCGTGATCGGCGTGATGCTGGGTAAGGCCCTGATCATTTGGCTGGTAATAAGATTGCTGGGTTTTCCTCAGCGGATCGCGATCATCAGTGGGTTGGGACTGGCGCAGATCGGTGAATTCTCTTTTGTCCTCGCCAAGTCCGGGCAGAGAGTTGGCCTGCTTCCCGAAATAGATTATCAGGTCTTTCTCGCAGTCTCGGTCATATCGATGATCGCAACGCCGTTTCTAATCGCCTCAGCCCCGAATATCAGTTTTTGGCTTCAGCGATACCTGCGTGACGGTGCAGTGCACAATGTCGAAAACGCGGAAGCGGATGAAGTTCACATGACCTCGAGCGGCGGCCTTCAGCAGCACGTGATCATTGTCGGCTACGGTCTAAACGGACGAAACCTTGCCCGCGTGCTTCGGGCCGTGGGCATCCCTTACGTCGTGCTCGAACTTAATGCCGAGGTTGTTAAGCGGGCAAAGGACCTGGGCGAGAAGATCAATTTTGGCGACGCTACACGGCGGGAGGTGTTGATGCACGCTAAGGTGGAGCAGGCCTGGGCGGTTGTCCTTGCAATGTCCGATCCAGGGGCCGCACGCCGGACGGTTGGCGTAGTGCGATCGATCAATAACGCCGTGCACGTCATTGTGCGGACTCGCTACGTTGCGGAGATCGAGGAGCTTTTTCAACTCGGTGCGGATGAGGTCATTCCTGAGGAGTTTGAGACTAGTATCGAGATCTTTGCACGCGTCCTGCACCGCTACGGTGTTTCGCGAAGCGTCATAGAGTCCCAGATCCAACGCATCAGAAAGCAAGGCTATGAGATGCTCCGGTCGCCGTCCGTCCCTATTCTTCCTTCGGAGGGACTGAAGGGAACCGTCAATGCCGCAAGCACGGAAACCGTGCAGATCCCGGACGAT
>DATFEW010000403.1:0-7317 GCA_035250805.1 Pyrinomonadaceae bacterium | reverse complement strand
CTTCTCACCCGAAAGCGCGACCCAGCGAAACGGCCCTTTGCCCTCGCAAAACAGCGGCCGGATATATGCGGGAACGAACCCGGGATAATCGAAAGCTTCCTTCACGCCGTTGTCGAACGCTCGCTGGCGTAGATTGTTGCCGTAATCGAAGACCACTGAACCCCATCGCTTAAACTCGAGCATCGCTTTGACGTGTTTAGCCATGGAGTCCATTGCTTCGCGTTCGTATTCCGCCGGATTTGCGTTGCGCAATTCGGCGGCGGATTCAACGGAAAACCCCGACGGTATGTAACCGTAAAGCACGTCGTGTGCCGACGTTTGATCCGTGACGACATCGGGAACCAAGCCTCGTTCGCATAACTCCCAGTGAACGTCGGCAGCATTACCAAGCAAGGCGATCGATCTAGGTTTGCGTTCGTTCACGGCCCATTTCGCAAGTTCAACGGCTTCCTCGATGCTGTCAGTAGATGTATCGACCTGTTTAAGTTGTAAACGCCTATCGATGCGCCGCGGATCGACCTCGACCAAAATACCGACACCACCGTTGAAGGTTATCGCTTGGGCCTGTGCTCCGCCCATCTCACCGAGACCGGCGGTAAGCACAAGTTTCCCGGTTAGATCACCCCAACCGTGCTGACGGGCGAGCGAGCCAAATGTTTCATACGTCCCCTGCAGGATCCCTTGCGTGCCAATGTAGATCCACGATCCCGCGGTCATCTGGCCGTACATCATCAGCCCGTCCCGTTCGTACTGATCGAATTGTTCCTGGGTCGCCCAGTGCGGGACTATGTTGGAGTTAGAAAGCAGCACCCTCGGAGCATCTGTGTGCGTCTTAAAGATACCGACTGGTTTGCCCGATTGGATTAACAGCGTTTCGTCCTCATTCAAACTGCGCAGGCACTCGAGGATCGCGTCGAAGCACTCCCAGTTCCGCGCCGCCTTCCCCCGTCCGCCGTACACGATCAAGTTGTCGGGATCGAAAGCGACCTCCGGATCCAGATTATTCTGTATCATCCGGTATGCGGCCTCGATCAGCCAATTCTTACACGTCAACTCGCTCCCAATCGGGGCTTTTATATTTCGTGCCATAGGTTTCGAAATATGATAGCGATAAAAGCAGTTCAGCGGAAACGTGATAATATTTCGCAGATATATTGTGAGGTTTTCATTATGAAATATGTACTGTTACTTTGCGTCGCCTTAGGTGTCACCTTGTCGGCTTTCGCTCAGCCCCCCGCGGCGAAGAATAATCCGAATTATGACGCTGAACTTGCCAAAAGACTTGGCGCGAACGATATGGGATTGCGAAACTATGTGCTTGCCATTCTCAAAACCGGGCCGAATGATACAGCGATCCAAGGTGACGAGCGCAGCAAAGTCTTTCGCGGCCATTTTGAGAACATGACGCGCCTTTCGAACGAAGGAAAGCTTGCGGTTGCCGGACCGTTTGGAAAGAACGATAAGTCGTTTCGCGGATTATTCATTTTTGCGGTACCAACCGTGGAAGAGGCAAAGTTGCTCACGGAGACGGATCCCGCCGTGAAGGCGGGGATCCTGGTTGTGGAATACGTTCCGTGGTTCGGATCGGCTTCGCTTATGGCAACACCGGACATCCACAAAAAGATCGCGAAAACCAGTCCTTAAATGTCCCAGGCAGATCTGATCGTTCACAACGCGGGCCAGCTTGTTACATGTGCTTCGTCCGGCAAGCCAAAGCGACTGGCAGCGATGCGTGAAGTTGGCATCATCAAGAACGGTGCGGTAGCGGTCAGAGGCGGGGGAATTGTTGGGGTCGGAAGGTCTGACGACATTCTGCGTGATTTCGATTCGGATAATGCGATCGATGCCGAGGGGCGGGTCATCTGTCCGGGCTTCGTCGATCCGCACACGCATATTGTGTTCGCTGGGAACCGCCTGGATGACTTTGAACTGAAAATAAAAGGTGCGGATTATCTTGAGATTCTTGAGAAAGGCGGCGGTATTATTTCTACAGTTCGACAGACGCGCGACGCGTCATTTGATGAGCTGGTCGGACCGGCGCGGAATCGGTTAAATAAGATGCTCGAGAGCGGGACGACCACGTGTGAGATAAAAACGGGATACGGGCTGGACACTGAAACAGAGTTGAAGATGCTCCGGGTCGTCGAAGAACTTGATAAGACGCACCCGATCGATATCCTTCCGACCTTCCTTGCCCACACGGTGCCGCCTGAGTACAAGAACGATCCGGACGAGTACGTTGCTCTGGTATGCAGAGAAATGCTGGCGAGAGCCTGGAAATGGTACGCGGATTCGGATTTTCGCGAAAAGGGCAGGTCTTTCTTCGCCGACGTATTTTGTGAAAAGAATGCGTTTGACGTTGCACAAACGGAACGAATACTTGGGGCTGCTGCTTCTTTAGGCTTTCGACTTAAGATTCACGCGGACCAGTTCACGAATCTCGGCGGGTCCGCTCTGGGCATCACGATGGGTGCAGTCTCGATAGATCATCTGGACACGATCTCCGGTGATGAGATCGCCCTCCTCTCCTCCACTGCGACCGTTGGTATTGTTATTCCGACTGAGAATTTCAATGCCGGAAAAACACATTTTGCAAATGCCAGAGCAATGATCGACGCTGGCTGTGCGATCGCACTTTCTACCGACTACAATCCAGGCTCAGCACCGTGTCCCTCGCAGCAGATGGCGATGGCCATCGCGTGTAGGTATCAGAAGCTCCTCCCATCGGAGGCCTTAAATGCCGCGACCATTAACGCAGCTTTTGGGATCGGCCTGGGTGAAACGCACGGCTCGATCGAAGCGGGGAAGCAGGCCGATCTATTGATCCTGGAAACTTCAGACTATCGCGATGCCGCATATGAGTTTGGCGGTAATTGCGTTGGCAAGGTGGTCAAAGGGGGGCAGCTTGTCTATGACGCCGGATGATTTTAGGCTGATGCTGGAAACGATAGCAGAGGGTTGGACCAATCGTGAGTACGAAATGGTAGCTCAATGTTTCGCGCAGAATCTCTTCTATTCGGATTCGCTGCACTATACATTTCGCACGAGAGAAGACCTTTTAGGGTTTTTTCAGAAAGATGACGGCATGCCGCAGAAATGCGTTTTCCATCGCTCTGTTTTTGACGAGCGGGGCCAGATCGGGGCGGCTGAATACACGTATTCCGGCACACACCAATATCACGGAACGGTATGGCTGAAGCTGGTCGATGACCGTATTGTCGATTGGCGTGAATATCAGCACACATCCGAGAAAACGTGGGAAGAGTTTTGGAAACGCTCATGAAGGAAATCTTCCTCGATGGCGAGAGTCTTACTTTTGAACAGGTCCTTGCTGTCGCGTACGGCCAGCCCGGTGAGCCGCCCGTTGCTCTAGCCGACAGTGCAAAAGGGAACGTTCTGAAGTCGGCCGCCGCAGTCGACACTCTTCTCGAACGCGGTGAGATCGCATACGGCATTACTACGGGCTTCGGCGCGTTTAAGGACAAGATAATCAGCCGCGAGGAGGTCGAGCAGCTTCAGCGAAATATCGTCCTAAGCCATGCCGTCGGCGTAGGTCAGCCATTCGATACGCCAACGGTGCGGGCTATAATGCTCATTCGCGCAAACACCCTTGCGCGCGGTTTCTCGGGAATTCGCCTGGAAACTTTGGAACTGATCCTTGAATTTCTCAACCGCGGCATCCATCCAGTGATCCCGGAGAAGGGAAGTCTAGGAGCGAGCGGAGATCTTGCCCAGCTCGCTCATTTTGCTTGTGTGTTGATCGGTGAAGGGAAAGCCGAAATCAACGGATGTGTTTTAACCGGTGCCGGCGCGTTGAAACAATCGGGGCTCTCGCCGGTTACTTTAAAGGCGAAAGAAGGGTTGGCACTTACGAACGGGACGACCGTGATGACGGCCGCGGGGTTACTTGAAACCGCTCGTGCTATAAGGCTTGCGGATCTTGCGGACGTTTCAGGGTGTCTTACCGTGGAAGCACTTAACGGAACAACGTCTGCATTCGACGAACGTATCCACGCACTTCGCCCGCACCCGCGGCAGATGGATTGCGCGAGGCATCTGCGCGAAATCCTAGAGGGAAGTGAGTTTGTTCGCGGATTCGATCCGACGAATGTTCAGGACGCGTATACACTGCGGTGCATACCGCAGGTCCACGGCGCCTGTCGGGATGCGGTCGCCTATGCCGACTGGCTGCTTAAATTAGAGTTAAACGCGGTGACAGACAACCCACTGATCTTTCAAAAAGACGACGGCACGATCGATGTTCTTAGCGGCGGCAATTTTCATGGCGAACCTCTTGCGCTGGGATTCGATTACCTGACCATGGCGCTTGCCGAACTTGGGAATATTTCCGAGCGCAGAATAATGCGTCTTACCGATGAGGCGTCAAATGCGCACGTCCTGCCCGCATTCCTGACCGAGAATGGCGGGTTGAACTCGGGTTTTATGATCGTCCAATACACAGCGGCGGCGTTGTGCACCGAGAACAAGATCCTCGCGCATCCGGCTTGTGTTGATACGATACCGAGTTCCGCGAACGTAGAAGACCATGTCTCAATGGGCCTGACGGCAGCATTGAAACTGCGCGGTGTGGCAAACAATCTTGAGACGATCCTCGCGCTTGAATTGTTGTGTGCTGCGCAGGGTATAGACTTTAGGAAGCGTGCGATCGGGAGTGGCAAGCGACTCGGAAAGGGAACGGCTCCCATCTATGAAACGATTCGCGCGCGGATACCGTTCATCGAGAATGATCGATACATGAAGGACTATATCGATTCCGCCGTGGAAATAGCAGCGCAGTTCGATCGTCAAATAAATGTATGAACAAGAACGGTAATAGTCACAATGTTTCGTTGTTTGCCAGGTTCGCCCGAAGTACCGCGACGGCATCGGGACGTCCCGTCACTTTTGCACTTGCTGCCGCGGTTATTGTCGTTTGGGGTGTTACCGGACCATTATTCAATTTCAGCGATACGTGGCAGCTCGTGATCAATACCGGCACAACGATCGTCACTTTTCTAATGGTGTTTCTTATTCAAAATACGCAAAACCGCGATACAGAAGCTTTGCAGATCAAGCTAGATGAGATCATCCGGGCCACGAGCGGCGCCCGCAATGCGATGCTCGATCTCGAAGAAATGGATGAGAAAGAGCTGGACCAGATCAGGAACGAATATCTCGAGATCGCCGACCAAGCTCGTAAGCGTCTTGAGACGAGAAGGAAGGAATGAAGGTTGGTCTTAAACGCAAAGGATCATTTGTCACTATCGTACTGACGATGATGTCCGTCAAGGCGACGTGGGGACAACCGCCGCCTGCTGTAACGCTTCGTGAGTATCTCGACGCTCGACTTTCCCAGCGGGACTCGACAACCCGGGGCAAGCCGTTCACTTCAGAAGTTTGCAACGTGGACGCTGATCCGTTAGCAAGCCGCGTTTTTCGTGAGTACGGGGCGATATTTGCGGCCAAGGATACGGTTGCCCTCCCGCCGAGATGCATTTTTAATTCCGAAGAAGAACTTGTTCGTTTTCAAGGGCGTCTGAGAACTAAATCCGCTGTGATCTCCGGCGTCATCATAGAACTGCAGGAAGCCGCCATGAATGCACTGCTTGACGCCATTGGTGAGATACATCCTCGTCGGTTCGCGCCGCTTGACGGCGCGATAGCCGGGCGGCGTAATTATACAGATACAGTGCGCATCTGGAATTCGCGCTTTATTCCGGCGCTTAATTATTGGGTATCCAAACGAAGACTATCGCGTGAAGACGCGGACGAGGTTCGGATCATGCCCGTTCGGGATCAAGTAGCGAAAGTTGTCGAATGGGAATTGCAAGGTATGTATTTCAGTACCAACCGCACGCGCAGTATTTTTTCGTCGGTAGCGCCGCCCGGTACGTCGCAGCATCTTTCGCTTCTTGCATTTGATGTTCAGCAGGACAACGATCGGATCATCCGAAGCGCACTTAACCGCCACGGCTGGTATCAAACGGTGGTCGGAGACTCGCCGCATTTTACCTATCTCGGTCTGCCGGAAATCGAGCTCGCAAAGCGTGGTTTAGTTTCGGTGGCCCGGGGCGGACACATCTATTGGGTGCCGAAGAATTAATGCCCTATTTCTGGACCAAACCAACAGGCGCGGGATAACCTTTCCCTTTCAAGGCGGCGACGTCGACGACGACTTCTTTTGCACCTTTGATGGACCTCGTTACACGGCCCGAACTGTTATTGCCATTCTCAGCGTTTCCCGCGACCATGTTTCCTTTTGCGTCGACCGCCATTCTTAGAATGGCGTCTTTTAACTCCGACTTTTCGGAGTCAGAAAGGCTGTCAAACGAAACCCCAAAGTTCGAAAGTACCTTTCGTAAATTTTCTTCAGTATTAGTGCCTAGTTCATAGACATCTCGAAACACACGCACTTTGCCGTCTTCGACCACAATAGTTTCATAACGCAGTTCAACTGGTACCGGAGAGGTCAGTTTCACGTTCTTTGTCTCGTCTTTTGTTTTTGCATGGGCCTTAACATCGTTAAGCGACAACGATGTTCCCCCCAGGGCAGCGATCTCGAGTGCGAAATCCTGCACCATCGAATTCGTGAGACCAACACAGCCATGCGATGCAAAAGTTCCCAATCTCGCCGGGTCCTTTCCCCCATGTATCAGCGACGGCAACCCAATGGGTATCTTGATCAGACCCAGGGGGTTTAGCTTGCTTCCTGCTTCAACTTTCTTCCCCGGCGAGAATTTTCCTTTGACCCAGGGTTCGTCGGGCGGGGTCCAGGAAGGATTGAATATTATTTCCTTGGCCTCCCTGAGGCCCGTTGGCAACGGAAACTCCGGATATCCGATGCCGATCTTGTAAGTTTTCGTAAGCTTACCGTCCCGGAAAACGTCCATTCGGTACGCGGGCGCATTGACGACAACACGAGAGTCCGTCGGTACCGAATTTGGTTCTCCAACAGGCTGACTCTGCGTGTCCCCCGCCCAGCGGCTTTGCACAAACGCGATCAGATCGCCCGCTTTCTGTTTTCCGATCAGCGACTCGAGATCTCTTCGCGTCGATTCAGTAGTGCTTTTTGTGGAACGCCGAGCGTCTTCCGCGGGGTCGCCGTTTAGCTGCAATACCGCTTCGCGCGCAGCATTTTTTACCTTCGTCAGTTCCTCGTCGGTCAAGCTTACTGCCGTCCGGACCGCTTGAGCGAAACCCTCATCCGCGAACATCGCATCGATCACCGGCATCGTGACGGGCACATCGGAACGGCTTTCTGACGTGATTGACGATACGTTATTGGAAAGATTTGCATTCGAATTCCCGGTTGTAACA
>DATFEW010000401.1:0-3969 GCA_035250805.1 Pyrinomonadaceae bacterium | reverse complement strand
CCAGGGTTTCTGGGGCGACCTTCTAACGGCGCCCGTAGACCAGGTCCGAAATGGGCCCATCGATTACCTGATGCTCGATTACCTCGCTGAGGTAACGATGAGCATCATGCAAAAGCAGCGCGCCCGCGATCCGCAAGCCGGGTACGCGAAAGATTTTGTTGCGCTCATCCGAGAGATCCTCCCTGACTGCATCGAAAAGAATATAACGGTTTTGTCCAATGCCGGCGGTGTTAATGTCGCGGGCTGTGCAGAGGCAATTTGCGAAACCGCGCGTGAGATAGGACTCGGCGGCAAGGTAAAGATCGGCGTCGTCATGGGTGACGATATTCTCGGCCGCCTCGATGAATTCGCCGACAAAGGCGTCGAGATCACCAATATGGAAACTGGCGAGCCGCTTGCCGACATCCGCGACAAGATCCAAGCAGCAAATGTTTATCTTGGCGCTGCCGGATTGGTTGACGCACTTAACCAAGGCGCGCAGATCGTTGTCGGCGGCCGTTTGACTGATACCGGGTTGACTTTGGCGCCGATGATGCACGAGTTTGGCTGGAAGTTCGATCAATGGGACCTGATCTCAGCCGGCACCATCGCCGGTCACATCATCGAATGCGGTGCACAGGCTTCAGGCGGTAACTGCCAATACGAGTGGCAGAGCATTCCCGACCTAGCGAACGTCGGCTTCCCTATCGTTGAGGGTTCTCCAAACGGAGAATTCGTGGTTACCAAACACGACCGCACCGGGGGCCGCGTGAATGTTCAGTCGGTTACTGAGCAGCTCCTCTACGAGATGGGCGATCCGAAATCCTACATAACGCCCGATGTGGTCGCAGATTTTTCGTCAATACAACTCGCCGACGCCGGAGAAAACCGCGTTAAAGTCTTTGGGATAAAAGGGAACCCCAACACAGAATTCTATAAAGTTTCTATCGCATACGCAGCCGGTTGGAAGGCTGTCGGCACACTCGTTTACGCATGGCCGGACGCGTTTGCTAAAGCCAAAGCTGCCGAACAGGTCCTGCGCGCACGGCTCGATCGTTTAGGTTTGAAATTCGACGAGATACTCGTCGAGTTCGTAGGCGTTAATGCGACACACGGGCACCTTGCCGGCGAACCGCCAGCCGACATTCCCGAGGTTCAGTTACGATTCGGAGTGCGCGGTCAAAACAAACAAGATGTTGAAAGGTTTACAAAGGAACTTGCTCCCCTGATCCTAACCGGCCCACCCGCAGTCACAGGCTTCGCCGGCGGCCGCCCGAAAGTTGAGGAAATTATGGCGTACTTTCCGGCGTTGATCCCTAAACATTTGATTGAAACTAAAGTGGAAATTGTAGAAGCCTGAGAGATCAGTTTCTAAAGGATCAGTTCGTACACGCCCCGGGATCGTAGAACCAAAGCGGAAGTGCCTGCCTCAATGTAACCGTCATCCTCTTCTATTCGGCGTCGAAAAACTTCCGTGTAGTACCAAGTGTTTACATTCCTATTAAACCGCGTGTATGGACCCGGCACACGTCCACGAATTCTTATTTCCCAATCTTCACCGGTTCCATCAGGCTCAATAAAGAAGTAATTTCTGCCCGTCGTATTTATATGCGGGGAATCAATAATTACGTAGCCAAGTTGATGCTTCTCGAAGTGTTCCTGGATAAAACTTCTAGCCTTTTCAAGTTCCGCAAGGCAACGCTGCCCTTTTGCCTCGTCTTCCTCTCCATAAATGATAGCGGCACAATTTTTAATCTCGCCACCATACTCGTACTGCGACAGATCCCTTTCGCCAGCCTCAGTCTCAAGAGGCGGAGGAATGTCAACATAGAATACGGAAGGATTTGTCGGCGTATTCAGAAAGAATCGAACCAAAAGAATTCCTATTACGGCCACTCCAAGAAAAATCATCCGGTAGCCAATACGTTTGAAAACTATCCGTCGCTTTATCATCGGCAAAGCGAAATTGTTTCGCGGTCAATGCTTTGTGTCATTTCTTCAAAAATTTCGCAATCCCGTCCTTACTATCTTCGGTCATCCGCGCCCTTGCATTCACCTCAACTCCCGCTTTCATCGCATCGTCGAAACACAGGCCGTCCATCCGGTAGAGCAGTTCCTTGGATAGCATCACGGCCGAGCGGCTGACTTTTTCATAGACGGACACATACTCGTAAATATCTTCCTCAAATGTCTCGTCACTTACAACGCGATTGACGAGGCCGACCGCGAACGCATGTTTCGCGCTAAATTCGAAACCTTGGGTGATCATTTCAAATGCACGCTTTTCCGAAACATTTCGTCGTAAGAAAGCTGTTACGATGGCGGGTACAAAGCCAATCTTTACTTCCGGATATCCGAAACGGGCACTCTCGGATGCGATTATCAGGTCGCAGGCAGTTGCGAGCCCGCATCCCCCGGCTAGTGCCCGTCCGTGAACCGCGGCGATCACTGGGACTTTTACCTTTCGGATCAGGGTAAAGAGATCGGCGAGATTCTGGGCGTCCGCAAGGTTTTCCTCGTAGGAAGCCGTTGCGATCTTCTGAAGCGCCGCGAGGTCTGCACCAGAACAAAAATCAGGTCCCGTGCCGCGGATAACGACAGCACACAGTTCCTCGTCCTCATCTACCTCGCCGAGCGCCTCTTTCAGATCGGCGATAAGCTCGTCATTGAGCGCATTTCGCTTTTCAGGACGATTGAGCGTTAAAACACGGTAGAAGCCGTGGTCTGAAGCAACTACGGTAGCCATACGTAAAACTTAGCGGCCCGGTCGATCTCCGCAGCAAATCGTTCTATTGTTCTGGCGGCGATCTCGATCTGTTCGGTGGCTTCCCGCCAATTTCGCTGTTCGATCGCCTCGCGAATCCCCGGCAGCGTCTTGACGCCATACCCCGTATAAAAACCTGGCGCGTAGATCTGATGTTTAAACCAGTCGCGGCGAGGAAGCCCTTCCTTACGGGTCAACAACCGTTCCGAACCATAGAGGAGCTTATCCAGCTCCCTCCTGTTTGCGGGCGTGATCGGTTTACTTTTTGACTCGGATTGATACTTCTTTGCGCTGTCGTTTAATTTTGCGATCGCGTTTTGAAGAGGAGCGAAATTCAGGAACGGTACGGGACCTTTCTCCTTTGGAACAACGAAGGTCTCTGTCGGGTCCTGAACCGCATGGAGCATCCCATTTGAGATAACCTGATTTGTCGCGCGTGTTTCCTCGCGCATCGTGTCGGCCAGCCGCATAACCTCGGTCGCGTAGCCGCCAACGGTCTCTGCAAAGTTCGTAAATTCAAACGGCAGCGAATCCGCGTTTGCCAATCTCAGCGTTGCGTGCCCACAAACCTTCGCAAGCGCAACGCCATATGCCAACCCGGGATCGCCGAACCGCGTGTAATGATCAAACGAGTCGTAAATCGAATGATACGATCCGCCGCCGTCTTCACCGCCAAATCCGATATTCATCGAGGCGATGCCGAGATGCTGCAGAAACGGTGTGTAGTCCGAACCCGAACCTAGCGGCGAGATACGAAGGTCGGCTCGCTCCAATGCGTCACGTTTAGCCGTCGCCGAACCATTGACGATCTGGTTCGCACGTGTTCGTTCCCACACCGACATTTTCATTTGGGGGTCGGGAATGTCCTTGCCGACCTCATTTATGAACTTCTCCAGAGTATGCGAACCCCCGATTCCAAGAAACCCCCGGCCATTCGAATCTGTGTTTATGTAAACGGCGGCCTTTTGCCGAAGCTCGTCGGCATGAAGCTCAGCCCACTCGGTCGATCCTATAAGTCCCTGCTCCTCTGCATCCCAGGCGGCGTAAATGATGGTACGTTTGGGTTTCCAGCCCGTTTTAGCCAGCTCGCTTACTGCCCTTCCCTCTTCCATCATCGCTACCAAACCGCTTAGCGGATCGTCAGCGCCGTTGACCCAGGCGTCGCGATGGTTCCCGCGGATTATCCACTGATCCGGCCGCTCGGCACCGGCCATTTTTGCGATGAC
>DATFEW010000385.1:0-10860 GCA_035250805.1 Pyrinomonadaceae bacterium | reverse complement strand
GATGCGCAGAGCGTGCTCGATATCTTCGAGCCCGTCCAAAGGCTTAGACGTGTTAACGAACTATTGAACAAAGAGATCGAGGTGCTGACCGTTCAACAAGAGATCAATACTCAGGCCCGCGGTGAGATCGATCGGTCACAGCGTGAGTTTTTCCTGCGTCAGCAACTAAAGGCGATCCAATCAGAACTCGGCGAGGGCAACGAGCTGTACGAAGAGGTTGAGCAGTATCGCAACAAGATCCTCACCGTCAAAATGCCCGAACATGCGGAATTGGAAGCATTGCGACAGTTGAAGAAACTCGAGCGGATGCATCCGGATGCGGCAGAGACGGCCACGCTTCGAAACTGGCTTGACATAATGACCGATCTCCCGTGGTCTGCGCAGTCGACTGATAATCTCGACCTTCTCAAAGCCGAGAAGATACTTGATGAAGACCACTACGGCCTGGAGCGTGTCAAGGAGCGCATCGTCGAAGCTCTTGCGGTGCGGAAGCTCGCCGTGAAACCGAAGGGCTCAATATTATGCCTGGTCGGGCCGCCGGGCGTTGGTAAGACGTCGCTCGGTCGTTCGGTCGCGCGCGCGCTTGATCGGAAATTCGTTCGTCTAAGCCTGGGCGGTTTGCACGACGAAGCGGAGATCCGCGGGCATCGCCGAACCTATGTAGGTGCGATGCCGGGACGCATCATTCAGGCTATCCAACAAGCGGGCACGAACAACCCGCTGATAATGCTCGACGAGATCGACAAGGTCGGCGCAGATTTTCGCGGCGATCCGAGCTCGGCGCTCCTGGAGGTGCTCGACCCAGAGCAGAACTCAAGCTTTCGAGATAACTACCTGGGCGTGACGTTCGACCTTTCGAACGTGATGTTCATGACGACGGCGAACGTACTCGATACCATCCAGCCGGCACTACGCGACCGGATGGAGACGATCTTGCTGTCCGGTTATACCGAGGAAGAAAAGCTCGAGATCGCCCGCCGTCACCTCATCCCGAAACAGGTTGATGAGAACGGTTTGGCGAAAGGCGATGTTAAATTCGACCGAAAGGCCATCGCAAAAATCATTAGCGAATACACACAGGAAGCAGGCTTGCGCCACCTTGAACGTGAGATCGGCAAGGTTTGCCGTAAGGTCGCGCGAAAAAAGGCCGAGCAAGAGACGAAATTCAAACCTGTAAAAGTAGTGGCCGAGAACGTGCGAGACTTTTTGCGCGTGCCCCGGATCTTCAATGAAGGGAAACTTAAGAAAGATCAGATCGGCACCGTCACCGGTCTCGCCTGGACCGCGGTCGGGGGCGACATTCTTTTCATAGAGGCCCTCAAGACGAAGGGGAAGGGGAAGCTAATGCTGACCGGCCAGATCGGCGACGTTATGCAGGAATCGGCACAGGCGGCCTATTCCTACGCGAAAGCGCGGGCGACCGAACTCGGTATCGACCAAAAAGTACTCGATGAATTTGATATCCACATACACCTGCCCGAGGGAGCGATTCCCAAGGACGGCCCCAGCGCCGGCATCACGATGGCGACCGCGATGGTTTCGGTCCTGACCCAGAGGCCGGTTCGAAAGAATGTCGCAATGACGGGCGAAATAACATTGCGCGGCAACGTGCTTCCGATCGGGGGCGTCAAAGAGAAACTGCTCGCGGCGCGGCGTGCAAAGTTGAAAACGGTCATTTTGCCCGAACCCAACAGGCGAGACCTGGAGGATCTTCCTAAGGAAGTCGTCGACGATTTGACATTTGTATTTGTAGAGAATGTGCTGGAGGTGTTCGAAACGGCCCTTCTCGAGGCAAAGCCGGTTGCCAAAGCAGCCCGAAAGGCTTGATATTACTCATTCTCGGCATTGTATGGACGTTGACCCACGATGCCTGGTGTGTTAGTTTTGAAATGGCGCTTTTTTGGCCACACTGAATCCTGAGGGGAACTTTTTAACCCCTGATGCGTTACAAATTCAACGAGTGCGGTAATTCGGATCGTTTGTTTAGTTCACCCACGACCCGAGATCCCAGTTACAGGAAAGATTGGTAGTTCAATGAAATCAATATTTTACGGCATTTCGCTAGTCCTCACGTTTGTGTTCTGTGGCTCAGGTGTCGCTGTGGTCGGGCAGGGTCCGACGGAGGCGGTCGATACCACAAAGGCAATGTTCAACAAGATCCTTGTCGATTCCGGAAGGTACTTCAAGGAGGGCCTGGACGCCCTGCGCACAAACAAACGAGAAGATTCTGGCGAGAAATTCGATAAGGCCGTTGAGGTTTTTCTGTACTCATCATTGAACATTCAACGAGACGCCACACTGCAGGGATGCTATTCGCAAGTCATCGAAACTATTTATCGCATCGAATACCCGACCAACGCTCAGCCGCCGCAGATCCGCCAGCTTTCCGCTACCTGCGGATGGAATTGGAATGACGCGGACTATAAGATCGCCGATGAGGTCGCGCAGATCGTCAAGACAAATATTGAGAAACCGACGACTGCTGCAAACTCAACAACCGGCTCGCCGACAATTCAAAAAGCAAGCTTCGTAGGATTTAACGAACAGAGCTTTGAGCCTTCGCCGCTTGACGAGCTTTCAAGGCTTGAGCTGACGAACGAAGAGCAGCAGGTCGAAACAAACCCCGTCGCCCAGCAGCAGTATCAATATATTCAGTACGTCGTGGCCAATAAGTCGTTGGGTTTCTCTTTCCAGGTCCACCCGATGATCCAGCAATACATAAATTACTACCGCGGCCGCGGACGTTCCACTATGGAGGTAGGCCTGTACCGTTCGGGAATGTTTATGCGGATGGCTCGCCGGATCTTCAAAGAAGAAGGTGTTCCCGAAAACGTCGCGTGGCTCGGGCAGATCGAAAGTGCGTGGAAGCCGACGGCGATGTCGTGGGCATCAGCGTCCGGACTCTGGCAGTTCATCCCTGGAACCGGCGCCCGTTACGGCCTGCGTCGTACAGCGTATGTCGATGAGCGCAACAGCTTTGACGAAGCGACCCGTGCATCTGCTCGATATCTAAAGTTTTTGTATAACCGCTACGGCAACTGGGAGCTCGCGATCGCCGGTTACAACTGCGGCGAGGGCAACGTCGACCGTGCCATCCGCCGAGCGGGCGTGACGAATTTCTGGGCTGCGTATCCGTACCTTCCGCGAGAGACGCGGAACTACGTTCCGAATATTCTGGCGACGGTCCTGATCGCGAACAGCCCGCATCAATATGGTTTCGGCCATGTTCGCCCGGCGCCGCCGCTGCAGTACGACCGCATCCGTATTCCGGCCTCGACGAACTTGAGCCTTTTGGCGCAGGCGTCGGACACAAGCGTTCAGTATCTGCGATACCTGAATCCGCAGCTACGTTCAAATGTGACGCCGCCGGAACCCTA
Organism: Pyrinomonadaceae bacterium; assembly: GCA_035250805.1. GTDB lineage: Bacteria > Acidobacteriota > Blastocatellia > Pyrinomonadales > Pyrinomonadaceae > OLB17. The sequence goes on along the minus strand of DATFEW010000385.1, from coordinate 7,483 downwards.
CGTTATTAACGTTCCGGCAGGCAAGTCTGACGAAGTAGTCGCGGTTTTCAAACGCATCCCGGCGTCCAGGGTCAACAATACGAATCTTGCGACGTCCGTGAACGGCGAAACGTGGCAGACGATCTCGAACCGAACAGGCGTCACCGTTGCCGATCTTATGGCCGCAAACCCAGGGATGAAAGATCCGAAGGGCAAGGTGTTCGTGCCGATGGTTGCCGGAAACAAGATAACGGCGACGTCATACTCGCGTCCGACAAATCCTGCTGTCGCGGGCCCACCCAGCAACGTCAAAGTTGTTAAGGCCCAGGCCGGCGACACGGTATCAAAAGTAGCTGCTCGTCACGGAGCGAATCCGACCGAGGTCGCGAAGTACAACGGCCTTCTTCCGAACTCCGTTCTAGGCTCCGGCCGAGAGATCAAGATCCCCAACCAGGGCGGGATGAAAGAGTAAAATTTGAAACGAAACTAGGAAATGAAAAGCGAGCCACCTGGCTCGCTTTTCATTTATCGATCGTGACCCATCGCTTCGGATCGTTTGGGTCTTGTTTGCGAACCTGCCCGCCGCTCCACATGGTTCCATCCGAATAATAAACATTCTCTAGGGAAATGGTTACTTGCGTAAGGTCGTTAAGAGGTTGACGGGATTCGATGAACCTTTTTAGCGCTAGAAGTTCCTTTTCATCAAGGCGTATTTGAAAATTCTGGCCAGGATCTGCTGGCCTTTCTTCGTCCTTGCCGATCTGCAGGATGGTGGGGTGTTTTCCGTACCGGAGCCACGACACCATACCATTTCCGCTCTTGGTGGTTTCAGGGAAATCGAGCTTCAGGGATAAATGAACCAGCGTTTTTTCGGAATCATTGCGGGCATTTATAGTCATACCTTTTAGCCAGTCGGAAACCGCAATGTAATTCTCGTCAAACGCGATGACCCTATCACCCAAACGCAACTCGGTAAGCTTGATCGGTTCGTTGAACTGGAACGCTCGCCCGATTCGCCTCGTTCCATGTTTTTGCTGAACTAATATCTCAAGTTCTCGCTCCAGATCGGCGATCTTTGCCGGGACGCCCTTAAGGTTTCCGCGATTCTTAATGTCGAACGCCAAAGTGTTCTTCCAGTACGAGAAGCCTCGGGCAAATCCGTCTTGTCTTTTCGATCGCTTCTCAGGCGGAATGTCAAATTCAGGTAGTCCACCTGGTTTCGTGAGAAAGTCTCTTAACTCTTGTTCGTCATTCGCATCGATAACCTTCTTTACGTCGTCGTAAAATCTTCTTTGTCCATCGATAAATCCGAACACAAATTCCGATTCGCCTGCTTTATCCGCTCCCCAACGGGTTCCGTCGGTAAACAGAACAAAGTCGACGCTTAAGGTGAACATCTCGTCAGGCTTTCGAGCATTTGAGATCACCGTGGGAAAGCGAACGCGTCGCACCTGGTTGCAGAGATCCAAGGCCGACTGCATGATAAGGATCCTTCGGAAAGCCGGTGACCACGACCGACCGAATCGATTTTTGGCTGTCATTTCGGATTGTGTAGCTAACCGGGTTGAAATAAGGACCGAATTCGTGACGTTCGGGTAGCGCAATAGTAAGAGGCGAGCCAGGCTGGTCGGCGACCTTTACGAAATCGGGCGGAGGAAGAAGCTTTGGCTGGCCGAATGCTGAAATTCCGGAAACGAGCAAAACAATTAACAGAATCAAAATTGACCGCCCTGAACTGCTATTATGGATGCTCTCCTGTTTGCTGGTAATGGCGTTCTGCGCCCAAAATATATTCCCGATCCGTCTTCCAGTCAAGACTTAAACTAACGCTTGACAATTATTTACATTGTAACTACACTTGTTACAGATATGGCGGCGAACAGCCAGTTTTCAATGGCGGTACATGTTTTGATGATGCTTGCGAGGTCGCGGGAAGAGAACGTGAAGTCGGACTACATCGCCAAGAGTGTCAATACGAACCCGGTCGTGATCCGGCGGCTTCTTGGCCAATTAAATCACGCGAATTTGGTGGTTTCTCAGACCGGAGCAAATGGCGGGACGCGACTCGCACGATGTCCAAAGGAAATTAACCTGGCTGAAGTTTACAAGGCGGTTTCGTGTGGGGAGGTTTTCGCATTGCACGGGAAATCGCCAAATCCGGATTGCCCGGTCGGAAAGAATATTGAAGCGGTGCTGTGCAATCTGCAAAAAGAGATCTATCAAAGCATAGGCGACAAGCTTTCGCAGTTTACGCTACAGTCCGTTTTTGAAATGGTCGAGCCGGCGGCCTAAATTTTTTGACATTATTTGTAGCTAATATAGTTACAAAGGTTGCAGACGCCTGACCGGTTAGGGAGGGCTCGGAACCAAAGGAGTAAGCCCCACTAACGGGCGGGCTTCTACCAAGAGCGAGCAAAGGGAGGGTTTTATGTTATTGCAATTATCAGAATGTATCTTACAAAAGTCAGGGCCGCCGAATGTGATCCTACGCGCGACGAATATCCTGATGCGTTTTTATCCGGCGGTTTTGAAGGCGAGCCAGTTGCTTGATCGTCTCGTGCGGTAACTTGAGGTTTGCTTTGCGGCCTTTGCGTCTTCTGCGTGAGAAGATTTCACGCAAAATATGCCAAGAAGCGGGGAAGAAATTGAGAAATTCTGATTTCAACGCGATAATAACCAAATCCTTGTCAGAATAATTTGATCTTAGGGGGAAGAGATGTCGAAATTACTTTTTGGAATTCTGTCGTTAACTATTTTTCTCACGGCGTGTGAGGATCCGGCGGCGAATAAGCCGAAAGCCACCACGACAAACGCATCGAACACAGCGAACACCGCGACAAACTCAACGGCCGCGGCACCGGGTGCGCAGACCGAGACGCTTGTGATCGATCCTGAGAACTCGAAGGTCGAATTTATCGGATCTAAAGTGACAGGCAAACACGACGGCGGCTTCAAGAAATTCGCGGGAACCATCGCATTGGTAAATGGAAAGCCTGAAGACAGCACCGTTTCGATCGATATGGATATGAACTCGGTCTTTACCGATGCGGATGGGTTGACCAAGCATCTTATGACCGGGGATTTCTTCGACGTTGCCAAGTATCCGAAAGCAACCTTCAAAGCGACGAAGATCGTTCCTGATGCGGAAAAGGGAGCCGGCCATTATATGGTAACGGGCGATCTCACGCTCCGCGGCGTGACAAAATCAGTGACCTTCCCGGCCACGATAACCGTTGCCGGTGATTCGGTTGCCGTTAACGCAGAGTTTTCGATCAACCGGAAGGATTTCAACATTCTATACACCGGCAAGGCTGATGACCTGATCCGCGACGACGTTGTGATCAAGCTGGATCTGAAGGCGCCGCGTAAGTCCTAGGAATATTTTTCGCCCGCGAATAAAGCAAAAGAGGTCGAAAGCTTTTCTGCCTACTTTAAATTCGAAGCAAAAATCTATGAAGGCCTACGAGATCCAGGAATTCGGCATCGACAAACTCTCGGCCGTCGAGCGGGAAACGCCGGTACCGAAACCAAACGAAGTGCTCGTGCAGTTTCGTGCCGCATCGCTCAACTATCGCGATGTGATGGTCGTGAGCGGCGCATACAATCCGCGAATGAAGCTGCCGGCAATTCCCCTTTCGGACGGTGCGGGCGAGGTCGTCGAGGTGGGCAGCGAGGTGACCGGATGGAATGTGGGTGACCGCGTTATGCCGATCTTTGCACAGCGCTGGTTCGATGGGGAGCCAACCGCCGAAACGCGAATGACCGCGCTCGGTGACGGTCCGCAATGGGACGGTGTCCTGCGCGAGTGTGCAGCATTTCGCGAAGACGCAATTGCCCGGATCCCCGATCATCTTTCATTCGAAGAGGCGGCTACGCTTCCGTGTGCCGCGCTGACTGCCTGGCATGCTCTCGCCGTTTCAGGCAATGTGAAGCCCGGCGAAACTGTTCTGACGCTTGGCTCCGGCGGCGTTTCAGTTTTCGCGATACAGTTTGCAAAGCTATTCGGTGCCCGTGTGATAGCAACATCAAGCAGCGAAGAAAAGTGCGAAAAGCTAAAGAAACTCGGAGCAGAAGACACGATCAACTATCACGAACGGGTAGACTGGGACAAGGGTGTCCTTGAATTGACTGATAAACGTGGCGTAGATCACGTGGTCGAAGTTGGCGGAGCGGGAACGCTCGCCAGATCGATAAATGCGGTTCGCGTGGGCGGTCATATCGCCATGATCGGCGCGCTCGATGCGGAAGGCACGTTCAATCACGTACCCATCTTTATGAAGGCCATTCGCGTGCAGGGGATCTTTGTCGGCTCGAAGCGGATGTTCGAGGATATGCTCCGGGCTATAGAGATCAATGAGTTGAAGCCTGTAATCGACCGAACTTTCAAGTTCGATGAAATACGTGAGGCTTTGAAATATATGACCGGCGGCTCGCATTTTGGAAAGATCGTGATCACGTACGGTTAAGACCGAGGTTCTATTTTGGTACGATATAGTTTTCGCGATAGTAGGTATAGTAAAGGAGATAGAAATGGCAGCTTTTGCTAAAGACATTACGGACACAGATTTCGAAAGAGACGTTTTGGGTTCGGACAAGCCCGTGCTGGTGGATTTTTGGGCGGAGTGGTGTGGTCCGTGCCGTATGATCGCGCCGTCGGTCGAAGCTGTCGCTGAGGAATTCGACGGCCGCGCGCGCTTTTATAAAATGAACGTGGACGAGAATATGAACGTGCCTCAGCAGTATGGCATTCGCGGCATTCCCACGTTGATACTCTTCAAGGGCGGACAGGAGCAGGAACGTATCATCGGGGCCGTTACGCGCGAGGCGATCGCGAACGTCGTCTCGAAATACACTGCAACCGAAGCCGTAGCGTAAATTTGAAGGACAGGAGATCGCCCTCGCGAGGAAAAAGTGGCGGGGGCGAAAAAATGGGTTGACAATATATCTGCATCGATATATAGTAATACACATATGGCGAAGGAGCTTTCACCAATTGCAATCGACATGATCGCGGAACGGTTTAGGATCCTGTCCGAGCCGGCACGTTTGCGAATATTGCACTTGCTTCAAAACGGAGAGCTTTCGGTCAACAGCCTCACGGCGTTGCTCGGAACAAGCCAGCCGAATGCGAGCAAGCACCTGAAAATATTGCAGGATGCCGGAATTGTTGGTCGCGAGCAACGGGGAAACAGTGTTTATTACTCGATAATCGACAGTTCAATTTTCGAGCTTTGTGAGCTCGTATGCGGTTCGTTGGAAACGCGTTTTCGTGAGAAGGCGGAGGTCTTCGCGTCGATTTAAGAGATAGAAAATTAGGAGTAGAAATAATGAGTGAATGCACGGTAGTTGGTTTGAAGGAAATATTGGAAAACGGCGAGATCCATCTCGTCGATGTGCGCGAGCAAATGGAGTTCGCGGGCGGACGCGTTGCAGGGGCAAGTCTATTGCCGCTTGGCGAATTGGAAGAACGACACAAAGAACTTGATCATTCAAAACCGATCTATGTTATGTGCCGTACTGGTCGGCGATCCTCGGATGCTCAGAGGAAACTTAAGGCACTTGGCTTTACAAATGTGGTCAACGTCGTCGGCGGTATGGAAGATTGGAAGAAGGAGGGTTTGCCTGTAGAACGTGATGAGTACGCACCGTGGTCGATCGAAAGACAGGTCCGATTTACGGCCGGATCGTTGGTCCTGATAGGTGTGCTCCTGAGCGTTTTCGTTCATCCTTATTTTCTGATCCTCTCAGGGCTTATTGGATTTGGGCTTGCATTTACTGCAACGATCGACTGGTGCGGCATGGGTTTACTTATTGCAAAAATGCCATGGAACAGAAGAGCGGTCTAATTTTCTTACGGAGACGAAGATGAAATTCAAACAATTTTATTTAGGATGTCTGGCACACGCGTCGTACTACATAGGTTCGGGCGATGAGGCCGCGATAATTGATCCGCAGCGTGACATTCAAGTATATCTTGACGAAGCCGAATCGAACGGTCAGAAGATCAAATACGTCATTGAAACGCACTCTCATGCCGACTTCGTCAGTGGGCACATAGAGCTCTCAAAACGAACCGGTGCGCAGATCATCTATGGTGAACGGGCGAACACGCAATTTCCAACCCTTAAGGTTGGTGATGGCGACAAGTTGAGCGTAGGCTCGATCGGACTTACGTTCTTGGAAACGCCGGGTCACACGCCTGAGGGAATCACGATTCTCGCGAGGGACGCCGAGGAGCCTGATGAACCGGTCAAGATGTTCACGGGTGACACGCTCTTTATAGGGGACGTAGGTAGGCCGGACCTTATCGGCTCGAAAGGCTACACGGCCGAACAAATGGGTTCAATGCTTTACGATTCAATCCATGAAAAGATTCTTCCGCTTCCTGACGAAACCGAGGTCTATCCTGCCCATGGAGCGGGATCGCTTTGCGGGAAGTCACTTTCGGAGGATACGTGGTCAACGCTCGGCGAACAGCGGAAATTTAATTACGCATTAAAACCAATGTCTCGTGAGGAGTTCATAAACGTCATAACGTCGGATCAGCCGGAGGTCCCCGCGTATTTCCCGTTAAGTGCATCACAAAACCTAAAGGGAGCGCCCTCACTCTCGGACATACCCGAACCAAATGCTCTTTCCACAGATGAGATTCTGAATTTCGACGGTATTGTTATCGACGTTCGCCTAAACACAGAATACGGCCTTGCACACGTTCCGAATTCGATCAACATCGGCCTCGGCGGACAATTCGCGTCGTGGGCTGGAACGCTGGTCACAATAGGAACTCCCATCGCTATCTTTGCCGACTCGAAGGACCAGGTCGATGAAGCTTTCATGCGATTAGCTCGGGTCGGTCATGAGACGGTAGTGGGTTACATTCTTTCGAAGGATTTCACCTCCGACGAGAAAACGGTCGAACAGGTTTCAGTAGAAGAGGTCGCACGTTTGACAAGAACCGAGACGAATCTCCAGTTTGTTGACGTGCGTCGGCCTGCTGAACACGCAAACGGCCACTCTGCCGGGTCGGTCAACATTCCACTTGACCGACTATCTCGAGAGATCGATAAGCTCGATCCAAATGTGCCGACATATGTTATCTGTCGGACTGGATACCGTTCAAGCATTGGTACCAGCATTTTAGAGAACGCCGGTTTTAAGACAATCTGTAATGTGGCCGGAGGGACAGTGGCGTGGACCGATGCCAAGTTGCCCATCGAGGTCCCAGCGACCGCATGTGCGGCGTCATAACAAGGGACGGGCGGTCGAGAAAAAGGCCGCCTTTTTTGAGGTCAAGTCAATGAATTATGTTGCATTAATACTTCTCATAGTTGCTCTAACCGTTGCCTCTGGATGTTCGAGTGGGTATGTCAACAATGCGTCCGCCGTGTCAAATGGGGCAACGCCGATCGTCCTGCCTACCGTGGCCACACCTGATAAAAACGGAGAAGGCAACGAGTGTAGGATCTGTGGTTTTGATTCCGCTTCATATAAAGGTGAATTAAGA
>DATFEW010000383.1:0-2879 GCA_035250805.1 Pyrinomonadaceae bacterium | reverse complement strand
CCGGTTTACGGTGAAGATCGGAAACACGTTTGTTCTTCGTGCTATCAGTTTTGAAAGCGCAGATGTGCTCGTCGCCTTCAAAGTTATGCGACAAGACACTGACGGAAGTCTGATAATCTTTTGGAAACAGATAGCGGACTTCGGGAAACCACGGCTTGATCCGAATATCCGTGAGAATTAGCGTTGCTCCAGGTCGTCTTTGAGCTTTTTCAACTTCTCGACTGAAGATGAAGCGTACTGGTTAATCCAGCGGTCGTAGATCTCGCGGATGGGTACCGCGTTCAGATAGTTCCATCGGAATCGCCCCTTCTTTTGCACAATAATAAGGTCGGCCTTTTCAAGCACGCCTAGATGCTGCATCACGGTACAGCGGTCGAGTTCCGGAAATTTTTTGCACAGATCACTCGTAGTTTTTGGCTTATCGCGGACGAGGTCCAGCAGCTTACGCCTTCGGCTGTCTGCGAGGGCTTTAAAAACAAGATCGTGATCTTTTTTTCTTGACATGTTATAAAAGTATAACATATACTGTGGCCCTATTTGATACAGAGCGTTTGGAGTACCGCCTTTAGGCGGCCAATCACGATTTGGCGTCCGGTCGTGAGGACGTTAGCCTGCTAAAGCAGGAACTCCGAACGATAAGGAGTAAAGATATGGAACTAAAATTTGAGGTACAGACCAAAATTCAAAAGCCGGTCGAAGAGGTGTTCAAAGCTGTTCAAGACCCCGACAAGTTAAGCGGCTATTTCACTAACGGCGGAGCGAGCGCTTCGTTGACCGAGGGAACAACCGTCGAATGGGCATTTGAGGACACCCCCGGCGAGAAAGTGGGGCCGTTTCCTGTAAAGGTGAAAAAAGTGATACCCAATGAGCTCATCGCGATTGAATGGGAAGGGGCCCCCGGCCGCAACACGCTCGTGGAGATGAAATTCGAAAAGGCCGGGCCTGAGGAAACGATCGTCCGCATTTCAGAGTCCGGATGGAAAGAAAACCAGGAGGAGCTCAACCGTTCATACATGAACTGCATGGGGTGGTCGCAAATGATCTCAGCGCTAAAGGCATATACCGAGTACGGCATTAACTTACGCAAGGGCGCCTATGGCGGGCTTTACAAGGCTGAGGATCATCAATCGACGGCGAAGGCGTAGATCACGTTCCAGAGGGCGGGCCTGCCACTATTGGCAGGCTCACGTTCCGAAAGGTCATTTGGTTGACTTCTTATTTCGAGCTTCCCAGATGCGCTCGACCGTAAAATCCACGCTCGGTTCGACACGCAATGGTTTCCCTTGGGCCATGGACCATCGCTCGAACCACGAAATTCCAGCGTCACCGGTAAAGTTTTCCTTCGTCTTGTAGGCACGATCTCCCTGTGCTTCATCCACAGTGATGAATTCGTAGCCCCGTTTCGCGGCCATCGCGAAGAAATCATCCGCAGTATCCACCACCAGCCGACTGGGCGTGAGGACCATCGTCTGTGGTATGTCGCGGCCGAAAATATCGCGTGAGTATTCCTCGACGTGATCAAACATCTTTGAGATGTACGCGAGATAGCTCTCGCGAATCTCCTTCATCGTGATTACGTCATTATCGTTCCGGGCCATATCGTAAGCGTAGGAATACATCCACTCCTGGTTATCGAACGTGTATTTCACCGAGGTGTAGCCGCGGCTGGCGAGCCAGGCTTCGACCTTTGCTTTGTCTTCGGCGGTCTTACCGGTATTCAAGTATGGATAGCTGAAATACCGGGGCGGAAAACCCATATCGCCTAGCAGCTTCTTGGCAACACGCTCATTTTTTTCGATGTTGGCGATGTATTCGTCGACCGGTGTGTGATATAGCCAGATGTGTTTGAATCCGCCGAGACCTAGCTCGAAGCCCGCATCGATCCACATCCGAGCGATCTCGCGTCTGATGGGAAGAAACTTCTCGCCATCCGAGATCATTCCCCCCTGCAGAAATCCGGTGGCCGGTACTTTGTGGTTTTTTAAGGCATGGATCAACAGCCGCGCTGTCGCTTCCGAGTCCTTCGGCGCATTCTCCGTGCGATCGAGCGGCGGGATCGATACGAACCCTATGGCAAGTTTGCGATTCTCGCCCATGCTCTGAGCGTTGACAAAACCCGATGAATTAAACGAAAATATCGCGAGTAACACTGCCGAGGTTAGCAGTAAAGCCAACGTTGCCGTCCAAGCTGACGTGGCCCTGCCGACCTCGGTTTCTATTTTTAAGATCCTTTCTATTCTCTGCATTAAGTTACCTCCGTTGGCCGCATTCGCAAGACGCGGCAACTGCTGATCCGCCCGAAGACGAATTTCCTCAAGATTGGCGAGAGCTCTCGCATAAGTAACGTGCGAGTCCCGGAAAAGACGTAATACATCCGCATCCGCAGCAAACTCGCGCTCACGACTCACCTGCTTTGACATCCACCAGACGCCTGGGTGATAGAACAATAACGTCTCAATAAAGCTCTGCATAACGGTCACCAGCGGATCATATCGGCGAAGGTGGACCAGCTCATGGGCGATGATCGTCTCAAGCTCGCGCGGATGGACCTGCAGGAAAAGGCTCGCCGGAACGATGATCAGCGGCTTAAAGATACCGAAAGCAATTGGCGTGTGTATCAGTGATGAACTAAGCAATCTCACTTTTTGCGTGAGACCAGTTTTTTCGCATAGAGATAAAAAGATCTGCTCCCACCGGCCTTCGACGCACTCGATCTGACGCGTCGTGTAAACCCTCAACTGCCAAATGCCGCCGCCAAGACGTAGGGCGAAGAGTGCAACGCCGATCATCCATAGTCCGACGGCGAAAGGTAAGAGATTTGGTATCTGGGTATCGAGATATCGACGCAGGCCTATAAAGCTAGTGATGTTTTGTGCGGA
>DATFEW010000334.1:0-3647 GCA_035250805.1 Pyrinomonadaceae bacterium | reverse complement strand
ACGTAAGAAACTCATAGTTAGGTACTTGTGTCTTCCTTTGCGTACTTTGCGCCTTTGCGTGAAATCTCTTTCTCATTGCAAAGACGCAGAGTGCGCAATGAGATGTAAGAATCGGGTTCTTGATCTAACTTCGAGACGCATCGGAAATTTAGCATCAAAGCCGAAATCAAAGCAAACAACATCGTTTTTGCCGTTTACCGCCGACTATGCCAAAATATCGTTTTTATTCTAAACAGGAAGGATAATAATGACTGGACGAAATAAGGTTACGGTCGTTGGCGCTGGAAATGTAGGTGCTACGGCCGCTCATTGGATAGCAAGTAAGGAACTCGCCGATGTGGTTTTGGTGGATATTGTGGAGGGGACTCCGCAGGGGAAATCGCTCGACCTCGCGCAGGCCGCGCCGATCGATGGGTTTGATGTAAAACTCGTCGGTGCGAATAGTTACGAAGAAACAAAAGACTCCGACGTTGTGATCATCACCGCCGGACTGCCCCGCAAGCCCGGGATGAGCCGCGACGATCTTTTAAAAACAAACTCGGACATCGTAAGCGCAGTCACGGAGGAAGTGGCGAAGTATTCACCTAACGCCTTTATCATCGTCGTTTCAAATCCGCTTGATGCAATGACGCAGGTCGCATTCCGCCGCTCCGGTTTTCCAAAGAACCGCGTGATGGGTATGGCGGGCATACTCGACGCCGCGCGTATGCGCTGTTTTCTCGCCGAAGCACTGAACGTCTCAGTCGAGAACGTCACCGCCTTCGTACTCGGCGGCCACGGGGACACGATGGTCCCGCTTCCCCGCTATTCGACCTGTGCCGGCATTCCGATCACCGAGCTTCTTCCAAAAGACCAGATCGATGCGATCGTCACACGAACCGCAAACGGTGGAGCCGAGATAGTCGGCCTTCTCAAAACCGGTTCGGCATATTACGCTCCTTCCCTTGGCGCCGTTGAGATGTGCGAAGCCATCCTGAAAGATAAGAAAAAGATCCTTCCCTGCGCCGTCTTTCTCGAAGGCGAATACGGTATCAGCAATCTCTTCGTCGGCGTCCCCGTCAAACTCGGCAAAAACGGCGTCGAACAGATCATCGAGATCTCACTGACCAACGAAGAGCGCACCGCCCTCCAAAAATCCGCCGCCGCTGTCCAGGAGCTGGTCGACATTTTGGAGATCTAGAGGAGCTTAACCCTCTGCTATTAAGGAAGCCCCTCGAGGCTTCCTTTTTTGTTTCCGTTCGGTCAGATTGATTGATTCATTCAGTCATCCTGCGATAAAACTGCCCGAAGCCGCCGGAGGCAATTTCACTCAACCCTCCTGTTCCCACCACTTAACCTCTTGGCACATTTATTGATAAAGAAGAGCCGTCGGCAGTGTGCCGCGAGTTCTCTTTTTCTAGAGGAACAACATGAAAACATCGACTACAAAACCGATGATCAAAAAGGCGATCTCAATCTCCCTGATCCTTAGTTTTGCCATCGCGAATCTTGCGGTAACGCAAGCATTCGCTTCGACAATGCCGGATCAGCGATCGTCTTCAAAGGCCGATAACGAAAGCCTTACAACTGATCTCACGCAGCTTGGCCGACAAGGAAGACTGCTGGAGAACCTAAACCTTGAAGCTGAGGTGATGCAGCTCATCAAGGTGTTAGGCGGTAAGGGTGTTAGGCAACCCCTGATCCTCGACGAAAAGAATGAGAACCAGGATATCCTGGTCGAGCAGGTCGCAATTCGCATTGCGAACGGCAGCCTGCCCCGGCTCGCGGATAGACGGATACTTAAGCTCGAAGCTCCCACGCTTTTCTCCCACGTTAACTCTGAGATGGAAGCGGAAGCCCGATTGAATTCGATCATCGATAAGGCGATCGCGTCCAAGGGCAGCACGATCCTTTACTTCCCACGTTTCGCCGGTATCTTTACGAACGGCGGAATCGAAAAAAGGATCGCCGCTTCCATCCTAAGAGGCGAGCTTAAGATCATTGCCGGCAGTTCCTTTGCAGAATACGCGGATAAGATCGAAAGCGACCTCCAACTGGCGGCCGCTTTCGATCCCATTAAGATAGACTCCCATACTCCCACTAAATCTATTATCGACAACAGCCGGAAAGAAAATCAGAACCGTTTTCGGGGACAAAAGGTCGCACCCGATCTGAAGCGGATGATCGATGCAGACCCTTCGAAACGGGTCGACCTTATCGTTCAAGCTGCCGATGCCGACAGTGTTGCATTTCGCACGCTGCTGGCGAACGGACAGGCGCGTATCGTCGATCGAATTGGTCGCAGCGATATGCTCGTTGTGAATGCACGTCTTTCATCCATCGAAGCGATGGCGGCAAGCGGCATGATCAACTACGTCTCGCCCAACCGAAAAACGCGCGGGTCCGGACACATCGAAGACACGACTGGTGCCACCGCGATACGGTCGGCACTATCCGACCTCCTGAACCTGGGCAACTCCGTCGACGGTACCGGCGTCGGCGTCGCGGTCCTCGATTCGGGTATCTATGCCGAACACAACGGATTCAAAAACCTCTTAGGACAATCACGGATCGTCGCAAATGTGAACTTCACTGACTCCGGACTTGGAGATGCTTATGGTCATGGAACCCACGTCGCTGGCCTCGCGGCCGGCAATGGCCTGATTCGTGGCGGTGCCTACGGAGGGATCGCACCGGATGCTAAGGTCATTAGCGTTAAGGTCCTGAACGACCAGGGAGTAGGGGAAACATCCTGGCTCTTGAACGGCCTCGACTGGGTGCTTCAAAACAAGGATGCACACAACATCAAGGTCGTTAATCTCAGTCTCGGAACCCTCGCGGTCGATTCATATACGAACGACCCGCTCTGCCTCAAAGTCAAGGAACTTGCTGAGGCAGGCATCGTCGTTATCGCCGCTGCCGGAAATCTTGGCAAAAACTCGGTAAACCAAGAGGTATATGGCTCGATCCACTCGCCGGGCAATAGTCCGTATGCGATAACCATTGGTGCGTCGAACACTTACGGCACGACGGCACGTGATGATGACTCGATCGCGACTTATAGCTCACGTGGCCCGACCCGAAGCTTCTACACAAATGAAAACGGTCAACGCATCCACGATAACCTTCTCAAACCGGATCTGGTTGCGCCGGGCAACAAGGTCGTTTCTTTCAAGTCAGTCAACTCGCATTTGACGCTCAACCCTGATCTGGCAGTCGCCGCTGAAGAAAACGAAACAGCCGACGATGGAATGATGTACCAGAGCGGTACGTCAATGGCGGCACCGGTAGTTGCAGGCGCAGCGGCTTTGCTTTTCGAGGTAAACCCGAACCTGACACCTGGGATGGTCAAAATGCTGCTCCAGTATTCGGCTCAACCGATAGCCGGAGCAGATACGCTCGAGCAGGGTGCGGGTCAGTTGAACATCGAAGGGGCGGTCCGCCTCGCAAAGTCGCTTAAAAAGGATCTTAACTTCAACGCGGCGACGAACGGAACGTCTACTGTTCCGTTTGGGTGGTCAATGCCTTCGACCAGTACGACTATCGACGGCCACTCCTTCCAGTGGGCGCAGTTGATCCTCACCCACCACGCTTTCGTAACGGGCACACGGCTCGTTTCAAAGGTTCAGGGAGTGTATAGACGCGATCGGACCTTTGGTAGCGGCGAG
>DATFEW010000333.1:0-3077 GCA_035250805.1 Pyrinomonadaceae bacterium | reverse complement strand
ATCATCTCTACACACCCGAAACAAGGCTCCTCGAAAATTTTTGGGGAATTCGTGAGCCGCCGATCGACGAGGCGATCGACCCCAGCGAGATCGACCTGGTAATCGTTCCTCTGCTCTGTTTTGACGAGCGTGGTTTCCGCGTTGGTCACGGCAAAGGCTTTTACGATAAATTCCTGGCGGGCTGTCGTGCTGACTGCCTCAAAGTTGGCTTTACTTTCTTTCCGCCTACTGATCCAATTGATGATATTGATGAATACGACGTGCCGCTCGATCAATGCGTCACCCCGGAACGTGTGTACGTGTTTGTAAAAAAATAAAGGCGAGCAATACCCGCCTTATCAAAATGATTTTTGCCGATCTGCTAGATCGTCGCGGCCCCAACCGTTTCTTCTTGCTCTACTTCGGATTCTTCCTCAGAATCGTCAAACAATGTTTCGGCCTCGTCTTCGTCCTCATCGTCGGCTTCTGCGGCGGTGGAATATTCGGTGCCTCGATAACGGGATTCTGTTTCTGCTGCCTGATGTTCCTGGACTTCTTTCGCTTTCACCATGCTGCAGCTTCCTTCAAGGACCGCTCCGTCTTCGAGGATAAGCCTGGGCGTCGTAATATTTCCAACGACACGCGCCGTGCGTCCAAGCTGGATCTTCTCGGTCGCCAGAATATCGCCGTTTACGTTTCCGTTCACCAGCGCCGCGGCCACCGATATGTTTGCATCGACCTGGCCATTCGTACCGACCAGCAGTGTGCCGGATTCCGACGCGACCGTGCCCATCAAATGCCCGTCAACACGCAGCATCGCCTCAAAATTCGTCTCGCCGGTCAGTACAGTGCCGTGGCCCACAAAACCGCTAAGACGCCCCTCTTTGATATCGCGTGCCATCGATTCGCTGTCTGTGATCGCGCGCGACGGTGCGGCGACGGCTTCGCTTTGATATTGATAAGACGGCTGCGCTCCCGTCGTCGTGGTGTAATTGTTGGTACCTGGAGTGTCCGGTTGGTCGGATTTCGTACCTCTGCCCATTCTGATCATGTTCTGTGTTGCTCCTTTCTAGTAGCGGATTAGACGGCGGATGTAACAGATGAGGCCGGGTGGGCTCAGGATGTGGGGAACCTCGCCGGTTTGCTGCACGCCTTCATTGATATCATAGAGGAGCGCTACGGTGCTGTCTAGTATAATGTTGAACTTGTTTATCGGTCCGCGCCGTGAGAAAATCACAAGTTTGCGGGGCATAGCGATAAGTTGTTTGTAGAGACTAAAACCAAGACACGCCTACTTAAGAAGATGGGCAAAGCGATCGGCGATTTCGGAATGATCTCGGGCGCCGACCGCGTGATGGTCTGTCTTTCCGGCGGAAAGGACAGCTATACGATGCTCGATCTGCTGCTGGATGTGCAGCGACGTGCTCCCGTAAAGTTTGAAATCCTCGCGGTAAATCTCGACCAGAAACAGCCCGGTTTTCCTGAAGAGGTCCTGCCGAATTACCTCGAAAACATCGGGGTTCGGTACCGAATAGTCGAGGAAGACACCTACTCGATCGTCAAGGAGCACATTCCCGAAGGCAAGACTTTCTGTTCGCTTTGTTCACGGCTCCGACGCGGTATTCTGTACAACGTAGCGGTCGAAGAGGGCTGTACCAAGATCGCTTTGGGGCACCACGGCGACGACATAATTAACACCTTTCTTCTAAACCTGTTCTACGTCGGCCAGCTAAAGGCTATGCCGCCGATACTGCGCTCGGATGACGGCCGCAATACGATAATCCGGCCGCTGGCGTATTGCCAGGAGTCTGAGATCACGGCCTACGCAAAAGAAAAACAGTTTCCGATCATTCCGTGCAATCTCTGCGGGTCGCAGCCCAACCTGAAACGAGTACGCGTCAAACAGCTGGTTTCGCAGCTTGCGGAAGAAATCCCGTCGCTTCGCTCATCGATCCTTACCGCGCTGACAAACGTTACGGGCTCGCATCTGCTTGATAACGAACTTTACGACTTTCACAATTTCGAGCCGCTCGTAAAACGCATCCCGCCCGGCCACGGCAGCGTTGAAAAAGAACTCGACGCAGTCTTCGACCACAGCGAGCCCGCTTTTACGCCGAATCTCATGTCTCTCGCCGGCAGTGTTCAATAGGTCCGCCCATACGTTTATACTGTAAGCAGTATGGCTACCTATGATGTCACTGTGGCGATCAGCGCGGAGGTGCCGATCTATAAAGGCGATCCGGGGGTGAATGTTGCTGCGTTCAAATCGATCGCAGGCGGGGATAGTGCAAATGTTTCACAGATCTCGTTCGGGGTTCACACTGGCACGCACGTTGACGCTCCTAATCATTTTATCGACGGGGCGAAGCGTGTTCACGAGATGGACCCGGAAAAACTGATCGGGCCGTGCCGCGTTATGGGGATCGCTGATGACGTGATCGCGATCGGGCCGGAGCACATCGAAAACATCTACGGCGTCGACCGCGTGTTGTTCAAAACTCGGAACTCGCAGTTTTGGGGCGAACCCGAACGCGGGTTTCGGTCGGACTTTACCTATCTCACTGAGCCGGCGGCAAAGTTCCTTGCGGATAATGGCATTGTGCTGGTCGGGATCGACTATCTCTCGATTGAAAAAAGCGGCTCACCCGGGCATCCGGTACATGTAACGCTGCTTGAAAAAGAAATAGTTATTCTCGAAGGCCTCGACCTGCGTGAAATCTCAGCAGGAGAGTATGAGTTGGTCTGCATGCCCCTTAAGTACATCGGAGCAGGGGGCGATGGCGCCCCTGCCAGGACGCTTCTGAAGGATCTTTAACAGGATGCACAGGATGTTCGGGATGAGAAGAGAAAAATCCTCTTCATCCTGTATATCCTGTTTGATTTTTATGACCTCGGTTAACGACAAGCAATATCGGGAGCGTGTTTTCGAGATCGTCCGCAAGATCCCGAGAGGTCGAGTGATGACGTATGGCCAAATCGCGGTGATTTTGGGCGAAGGATACACGGCACGAACGGTAGGGTACGTAATGCACGGATCCGATGACGGCGTGCCGTGGCAGCGCGTGATCAACTCGCAGGGAAAATGCTCAACGGGGCGA
>DATFEW010000286.1:0-5855 GCA_035250805.1 Pyrinomonadaceae bacterium | reverse complement strand
TTGACGTTCGCGTGCAGCAACTTGAACGGGGATCTTATAAACGAGCCCTGAATCGCTCACATTGACCATCGTTGAATATCCCACGGACATCGGCAGGGTACGAATAAAATAGAGGGCGGAAACAATATCGTGCGTAGGGCCGTCCAGATCACTCGCGATCGTGCGGGGCGGCTGCATCGGTTCGTTGGGATTCGTTTCGACCCAGGTCACTTTGCGATCGGGGTAATCAAACGTGGCAAGGCTGTCGCGGACCTTCTGCTTTTGGACGTCGTGCTTCTTTGTGCTCATCGAGCGCAGGTCGCGTGCGTCCGCCACCGCCTCGATCTCCTGCTGAAAGCTGTATTTCAACAACTTTAACATCGTCCCGCGTGACCGAGCGTCCGCATTCAATTGGAACCTCCCGTCGGTAGCCGAATCAGCTACCTCAAGTGTCATATCTCCAATGGTCACTGAAACGGCAAACTTGTTTATCTTTCCTTCGAACGTCAAGGTTTCACCGACCGCAAAAGGCAGGTCGGAAACCTTGCGACCTCCGTTTTGAGGAAAAACGAACGTCGAACTCGCCATTGGAAGCAGCAAAAGAAACAGAAGACTGAATGAACCAATTCTCTTCATTGAATAGGAAAGAAATACATCTTGCCGGCTAGAATACCGGCGATCAAAAGCGTTCCGATCGCCGCTTGGTATTCTTTATGCTTCAAGTATAACTGAAAATCAAAACCGGCATCCATTTTCTTCCAGGGTGTAGGACGCGGGAAAAACAACGGAACGTTCCTTGCGAATTCGTCAAAATCAGTGCCAAATCGCGATCTCAGATCGTCCTCTTCGACGCGCATTACTGGGTAATAGATGGCCAGATACAGTATTCCGACGATCAGTGCCAGCCACCAGACACCCGCCGCTGTGGCGAATCCCGCGGCGATCAGAAAGCTACCGAAATACAGCGGATTCCGCGTGAACGAATATGGGCCTGTCACCGCCAATTTTTCGTATTTGTGAATGTGGCCGGCCGCCCAGGCTCGGATCAAAAGCCCGCAAAGAAGTAAGAAGGATCCGATCGCAAGGGTGAGGGAAGTTGGTTGGCCGAAAAGGACAAGGACAATTGCCATCGCAAAACCCAGAGGCACGCGGATCCGCTGCAAAAGGCGTTTTCTTTTTTCCTTATCCTTCAGCATTCTCGAGCTGCATTCGTCGTTCGACCGCATCAAAGACCGTTTCAACCGTAATGTCCATACATACCCACTTTGAACAGGTTCTTCGGTGACAGTCGACCCGGCAATCGATATCGTTTCGCTCGACGCAGATATCGTCGGGATCCACGCTGCCGTTTCGCCACCACTCGGTCGGGCCAAAAATGCCGACGGTCGGCGTTCCGGCCGCAATGGCGATGTGGGTTGGGCCGGTATCACCGCCAACATAAACCGCCGCTCGTTTTGCAAGCTCGTAAAATCCTTTCAGGCTCGGCTGTTCCAGGATCGTACGGCCGCTACGGCTGTTTTTGAGTACGATCTCGCCGAGTGCATTTTCTTTCGGGCCAACCGCTACGACCGAAGCAAGTCCTAGTTTTTCCCAGAGTATGTCGGCCAAAGTGCCGTATTTATCCGCATGCCAGAGCTTTGTGATCCATCCCCCGGCCGGATTCAAAATAACGAAATCGGTCCCGATCTTCTCCACGATCGCTTGGGCCTTGGCTTTATGTTCGTATTCCGTGTGTATAGGAAAATCGAAACCGTGCGCCTTCGGTTCTAGTCCGAGAGCGTCCGAAGCGAGAATCAGGTTGCGGCGGACAACGTGAGTGAACGGCCCGAAATCGACGGTGTCTGTAAGAAAGACGCGGCTAGCGGGTTCCCGAAGATGTTTGCGGGCGAAACCCCAACGCCGGGGCGCACCCGAAAACTTCGCTGCCGCTCCCGACTTCAAAAGGCCCTGCATATCCAGAGCTATATCGAACCTGTATTTGCGAAGTGTGCCGAACTGCCGTGCCGTATCGAGAAACCTCTCTTCGATGATCCCGCCGCGAAGCGACCTGGTATTGATCTGAATGAGATGATCGATCAACTTGTTGCCCCGGAGGAGCTCGGCATATCTTGAGTCGACCGCCCAGCCGATCTCGGCCTCGGGCATTCGATCGCGTATATGAGCGAGTGCAGGCAGGGCATGAACTATATCTCCTATGGAGCTAAGTTTTACGATCAGGATCTTCAATGTTCCAATGTTAACGTAATGTGGGAATGCGGGCATCCTCGCCGCCTGCGTGGAAGCACGAAGACTATTCGAGTTTCATGTTTCAAGGTTACGGGAAGTCAGCCTTCTGATACTAAAAAAGTCTGGAAAATTAGGCTGACAATGGGTTATTCTATTTGATGATGGCTTCTCCCGCCCTGCCCGTCCATCCACCCCCTCGCATTATGCAGCGACCCGAACGACAACCTCGCGACCTTCGGCCTGCGCTCGTTTTTCTGAGCGGGGAGTTGATAGCTGTACCCATCCCGCTCGAACGCGAAGAGGTTATCCTCGGCCGCTCTCTTGGTGCCGACGTTCGTATCAACGATCACAAATCTTCACGTCGTCACGCAAAGATCACGAAGGTCCTAAACGAAATAACGGGGGAACATGAGTATGTGCTAACGGATTTTGGGTCGCGAAACGGCACCTTCCTGAACGGCGAACGTGTTTCCGAGGTCGTGCTGCAAAATGGCGATAAGATAACGATCGGCGAGCACATAATGCGGTTCGAACTGGTTGATGAGATCGACCGCGAATACCAGCGACAGATCCATCGCCTTATTTCACACGACGATCTGACAGGCCTTCTCTCGAGCCGCTCGTTCTTCTCGGAGCTCCGGCGCGAGGCCGCCAGGGCGAAAGCGGATGGCATTTCGTTCTGTGTGCTGATGATGGACATTGATCATTTCAAGAACGTGAACGACACTTACGGCCACCTCACCGGCAGCAAGACCATCGAAGAGATCGGCGCATGCATAATGAACTGCGTCCGCAGCGGGGATGCCGCATCACGCTTCGGCGGTGAGGAATTCGCGGCGTTTTTGCTGGATGCCGAGATCGGGCAGGCGATGGTTGCCGCCGAGCGCATTCGCTCAACCATCCAATCCACGGAATTCAGCGTGATCCGCCAAGGCCGGCCGTCATCCAAGCATCATGTAACCATGAGTATCGGAATATCGTCATTTCCAGATGATTCCCTCGATCCCATTGAGCTTGTTGAAATGGCGGATTCGGCATTGTATCGCGCAAAACGTGACGGGCGTAACCGTGTAAGTGTTTATCGGGATCTGAGGCCCGAAGACATGAACGGCCATCTGCCGGCGAGGCGTGACTAATAAAACTGCAACCTTCGTTCGTTATCCGCGTTAAAGACAAGGGCTCGCTTTCGTGCTAATATTTGTGTTTTGCTGCCGGTGTTTCCGGTTCACGAGGTCCCATAAGCAGTAACCCTTAACGTGATCACCGAACTAAACCTTTCCAGCCATCCATTTCGTAACCGAACGACACCGTATTTGCTGTCGGCATTGGTGTTACTAATTTCTTTTGTCGGCATTCTCTACTGCCTGGCGGTCCTGAGGAACAATAATGCCGCAATTGAGGCTGCACGGAATGAGGTGGAGCAGATGCAGGCCGAGGTTGCACGTTTAAAGGGCGAAGGCGACAAGGTTCAGCAGCAGTTAAGCCCGGAACAGCGGGAGCTTTTGGTGGCATCGCACAAACTTGTCGCGATCAAGACCTTTGGGTGGTCGCGGCTGTTTGCAGACCTTGAGGCAGTGATCCCGGGCAATGTGAGTGCCTCCAGGATATCGGTGGAGAACATTTATCGCGATGGCGACCGTGTAAAGGCCGAGCTTGATTTTGGCGTGATTAGCCGCGATTACCAGGCGGTTATGGCGATGATCGGCACGATGAACAACTCCGGCGTCTTTCAGGCCGAACTTCGCGGACAGAACTTGCAGACCAACCAGCGGACCGCCTACTCCGAATACACGCTTCATCTGATCTACACTCCAGCTTATGGTTACTCGACGTCTTCTTCGACCGAGGTCGCCCAGACTGGCGAGGGAGGTGGTCAATGAACCCCTTGGATAAGAAAAATAACCCCGGATCGCAGGAACCGGAGATCTTGACCAACCTCGATCAGACATTGGATTCGACAGTCGTAGTCTCTGAAGCGGATCGGTCGGTCGTGCTGCGAGAAGAGGAGACCCTGGTCGTTGAGAAGCCGCAGAAGGTCGAGATCATTCCCTCAAACCGGCCGCGAAAAGTTTATCGAGGAATGTGGGGCCCGATGGAGGTTGGCGCCTTCGGCGTTTCGATCCTGACACTTTTAGGCTTGCTGGCGCTTTACATCTTCTTTGTCGTGCCGTCAAACCAAGAGATCGAGCAAATGAAGGCGGAGCGGGACCGGCTTGAACAAGAGCTTATTTCTGCCAGATCGAAATACGGGGATATCACCAGCACGGAAACCCAAGTTGCCAAGCTTGTAACCAGCGTGAGCGATTTCGAATCGGCCTATTTGCCGATCGCGGCGACCGGCCGTACATCGCTTTATCAACGCCTCAACGGCCTGATCGCTGGGTACGGGCTCGTGAACACCAATGGCCCCAATTTCGCGCCGCTTCAGCTTAACGAAGAACAAAACGGAAACGGATCCGAGGGGGAAGAGTCGGACCAGGGAAGCGGGCGTGCAAAATTTCGAAGCATTTTCCCGGGTGTCTACGTGACGATGACGCTGGAAGGTTCATATCAGAGCCTGCGGCGGTTCATAAGCGATATCGAGACAGGTAGTGAGTTTGTTGTAATAAGCTCGGTTGAGCTTGAGCCGACGGAAGCCAAGCAGAAAGAACGCGATCCGTCGTTGCCGCCGGCTCAAGATAGCCAATTTTCCGAGCAGCCATTTCCGACGAACACTATG
This sequence comes from Pyrinomonadaceae bacterium, assembly GCA_035250805.1. Classification (GTDB taxonomy): domain Bacteria; phylum Acidobacteriota; class Blastocatellia; order Pyrinomonadales; family Pyrinomonadaceae; genus OLB17. The sequence continues at coordinate 931 of DATFEW010000286.1, read as the reverse complement.
CGGGGCATAGATCCGCGAACCGGGCGAATGCTCGCCCAACCACAGGCGCAGCCGGCGGCAAGGCCGAAGGGTAAAACACACGGTGAAATAGTGAGTCTCCGCCTGGAGATGGCGGCATACTTTAGAAGGGAGAATTTTGTGCCTCCTCCGATAGAGTAAATGGAACTGTTCAAAGGCAAAACACCTTCCGAAAGGAACAAAATAATAGCGGCGATCGTGCTCGGCTTCCTCGCGGTTGCGGCCCTGACGTTCGCGTTTGCTCCGGGTCTGTTCTCAGGCGGCACAGCGACGACGGCTGCAACATCTCCGACTGCGACGCCAGCGGTTTCGGTAAATGTTACGACCAGCCAGTCCGGGATGCCGTCTCAGGCTGATCAACAATTTCTTTACGTAACGACTCCGGTTGTTTACAACGGCAGCGCATTTGGTGCTCCGCCGCCCGGCCGTAACATTTTTGCCTTTTACGAACCGCCGCCGCCGACGCCTTGGGTCCCAACACCGATTCCAGCTACACCAACGCCGACGCCGGCTCCAACACCACATATGGTGATCGCTTTCGTATCGCCGCAAAGCGTGTTTGCCGGACAGCGCGGTTTTCGGCTTGAGATCAACGGCGACAGGTTTGCTCCCGACGCGAAGATCTATTTCAACCAGAATCTGATGCCGACGACGTTTGTGAATCCGGCGAAGCTGACGGCGGATATTCCGGCGAACTTCATTACCGGGGCGGGCCAGGCGCAGATCATAGTGCAAACGCCGGACGGAAAGATGTATTCGAACCCGGGCATGCTGAACGTACAGCCGCCGCCGAAACCAAATGTATATTACGTCGGCAGGATCTCGCGAAAATACGGGAACAACGACACTGCCTATTTCGTCGAGCAAAGCAAGATCAATACCGCGGGGACGGTGCCGGAAAGTAAGCGGCTCA
>DATFEW010000278.1:0-2112 GCA_035250805.1 Pyrinomonadaceae bacterium | reverse complement strand
TAGAGGACGGCGAGTGGCTGATCCCTGCGGAGAAAGGTGAGGGCCCCGATACCGCGGTTATGTCCGGCGAGGCTTCGACGCGCCACTGGCCGACGACAACGAGTGATTCTCCAGGGCCTCAAAGCATGTCGAGCGCGGAATATCTCATTCGTGGGATCAGTAAAAACAAGTCCGTCGCCGTAATAGCGGCCGCGGTGTTCGTCGCAATTCTTTTTGGGATCGGCTTCGCGATATATAAGTATCGAAATGGCACGGATAATACCCTTCGATCGATCAAGATCGACAAGTTAACGACCGACGGCAAGACGGTCAGTGCCGCGATATCGCCCGACGGCAAGCATGCAATTTATAGTGTGGATGAGGGCGGTGCCCAAAGCATGTGGAACAAGCAGATAGCGACATCCAGCAACGTTCCGATCATCCCACCCGCCGAAGGCGTTGAATACGGCGGTATCCAATTCACGCCTGAGGGGAATTTCGTAACCTTTCTGAAGCGGGATAAAACCTCGTCGCTTTACATGCTTTACCAAATGCCGGCGTTCGGCGGTACTCAGAAAAAACTCGCCACGGACGTTGATGGAGCCGTGTCTTATTCACCGGACGGCAAACAGTTCTCGTTCATCCGGGGAAATTCTCCCGAAATGGGGGAAAGCACCGTGATGATCGCGAATGCGGATGGAACCGGCGAGCGCGTCCTCGCAAAGCGCAAAAGACCAGAGACGTTTCCGTGGTGGCGCACTCTTGGAAATGTTGCCTGGGCGCCTGATGGCAAAACGATCGCGGTTGTTATTGGCGGTCCCACAACGGGCAGCGGCCTAATGGATGTCGCGGAATTAAATGTCGACGATGGTTCCCTGAAGCCCATTACAAAAAAAGGCTGGTACGAGATCAGGCAGATCCTGTGGCTACCGGACAAGAGCGGACTTCTGGTCATGGGTGCCGAGAAGGCTTCGGATTACTTTAGGCAGCAAATATGGTACCTGTCGTATCCCGATGGTGAAGCGAGAAGGATAAACCCCGACTTCAATAACTACATTGGGATGAGCGTGACAGCCGACGGGAAATCTCTGGCGGCCATTCAGAGCAATCGCATCTCGAATATTTGGGTCGTGCCGAACGCCGACGCGAGCCGCGCCGTGCAGATAAAGGCGGGAGGAGCGAACCAGGAAGGAACTGACGGAATCGCGTGGGTCCCAGACGGGCGCATCGTTTTTTACTCTACAGCCAGCGGCGGAGACGACCTCTGGATCGTGAATAACGACGGGACCGGCGTAAAACAATTAACTTCTGATGCCGGCACGAACTATGATCCGGTCATTACACCGGACGGCCGCTACGTCGTTTTCGTATCTGAACGCGCCGGCCAGCCGAATATCTGGCGGATGAACCTGGACGGCAGCGACGCTAGACAGTTGACATTCGGCAAGACCGAGACAAACGTGTCGATAACTCCCGACTCTAAATGGATTTTCTTTGACTCAACCGATGTAGGATTCCCCTGTATATGGAAGATTTCGATCGATGGCGGCGAGCCCACTCAAGTTACAACGAGATATACAGAAGATGCAGAGGTCTCGCGGGACGGGAAACTCTTCACGTCCCAATTTCGCGAGAACGCAACTGCCTCCTGGAGACAAGCGTTATTCAGCATCGACGGAGGCGAGCCACTCAAGGTTTTTGACCTGCCGGGTGGAGATATTAGCTTTCGGTGGTCCCCTGACGGCCGTTCGCTTACTCAGGAACTAACCACCAAGGGCGTAACCAACGTCTGGAGCTACCCGCTGGACGGAGGTCAGCCCAAGCAATTGACGAATTTCAAAAACGACCAAATCTTCAATTTCAGATGGTCGCCCGACGGAAAGAGCCTTGTTCTCGCGCGTGGGACTGTGATGGCAGACTTGGTAATGATCCGGGATTTTAAGTGATAGCTAACCAATGAAACGGTGTCCTGAATGCCGACGAGATTATTACGACGAGACGCTCTTGTATTGTCTCGATGATGGAACTCAACTCCTCGATGGTCCGGCATCGGTGGACGAGCCCGCCACGGCAGTCTATGCCAACCCGCACGACACGGAAGCAGAACGAACACGGACATTCGAGGATGCTTCA
>DATFEW010000148.1:0-4224 GCA_035250805.1 Pyrinomonadaceae bacterium | reverse complement strand
CGGCGAAACGCTCGGAGCTCTCGGCAGGTTTGAAGAGAGCAGTGCCGAGTTTGCACGGGCAGCCGAACTGGATCCGGTTTCGATGGCCATTCTTACTGATCAGGGCATGGCGTTCATATATGCACGACAATACGACCGCGCGATCGCCCACTTCAAAGAATTGATCGAGATAGACCCGAACTTCGTACGCACGCACTTCTATCTCGCGGACGCTTACCGAGCAAAGGGGATGTTTCCCGAGGCCATCGAGTCACGCCGTAAAGGGCTGTTACTGGACGGAGTGCCCCCTGCACGTGCCGAGGCGGTGTCTAAGCGGTTGATGGATGCATATAATTCTTCTGGAGCGACCGGCTACTGGCAAACCAGAATGGAACTGAATCTCGAAGGGGCGAAGCGAAACGGGGAACCGGTCGACCAGATGGACATGGCCATTGATCACGCACGGCTTGGGAATGCCGATAAAGCATTTGAATCGCTGGAAACCTCGTTTAAAGACCACCGGGTCGGACTGGTTTTTCTAAAGGTAGACTACTTTTGGGACAAAATTCGAGATGATCCGCGGTTCGCGGACCTTATCCGCCGTGTCGGCCTTCCTTGATAACCGCTGAACCGGTCTGTTGCAAACGGGCATTTTTTTCACGCTTTAGGTATGGACACCACCACAGAGCTCACCCTTATCGAAGAACAACTTGCGGCCTCGTGGGTTGCGGGCGACCACTCCTATCACGAACGCGTCCTCGCCGAGGATTGGACCGTTACCGACCCCACCGGCCACATTCTCACGAAAGCTGAGGTGCTCCGCGAAGCCTTTACAGGCGAACGTAAGATCACAAAAGGAAAGATCGACCAGATAAACGTCCGTGACTTTGGCGACTGGGCCATCGTCACCGGCCGCACCCAAATGGCCGGCAACTACCAGGGCCAAAAAATGGACGTCACTCTGCGTTTCACCGATGTCTTCGTCCGCCGCGACGGCGAATGGAAATGCATCGCGTCACAAGGCACCTTTGTCAACGAATAACGACCTGACCCCACATTAACAAAAGGGCCATCAACCTTCTGTCTTAGCTGTATAGTACAATCGGACGATTATCCTCACGGCCCTGAATGAAAACGTGTCAACAATGCGGGCGTGTCTATAACGATGGGACGCTGAAATTCTGTCTTGAGGACGGGACGGTGCTCAGCGATCTCGACGAAACGGAAGAGCCTTCGACCGCGATACTTCCGGGGGTCGTTCCGTCTGAAGCACCTAAACGGGATAGGATCAGCAGTGGGCCCGCTCGAACGCTCTTGTACGTTCTGGCCATGGGCGGGCTCCTTGCGGTGGCGGCGTTTATTGGATATCGCTACTGGTCGCCGGAAAAACAGATCAAATCGATAGCGGTCATCCCATTCGTCAATCAGAGCGGCGATACCGAGCTGGAGTACCTCTCGGACGGCCTTACCGAGTCGCTCATATCAAGCCTCTCACAGTTGCCCGAATTGAACGTGAAGGCCCGAACCAGCGTTTTTCGCTACAAGGGAAAAGAGATCGACCCGCTCTCGACTGGCCGCGAATTGTCTGTACAGGCGATCCTCACAGGAAGACTTGTAAAGCAGGACAACTCGGTAACTCTCTACACCGAGTTGGTCGACACCAGCACGGAAAACACGCTTTGGACTGGCAGTTACACACGACCCCTAGCGAATGTTGTCCTGCTTCAGAATGAGCTTGCACGAGACGTGGCCGCGAAGCTTCAGGCAAGGTTTTCAGGTGCAGATCAGAAACGCCTTTCAAGCCCGCAAACAAAAAATGAGGAAGCCTATCGGCTATACCTGGCGGGACGTTATCACCTCAATCGTCTTACGGACGACGGTTTTCGAAAGGGAGCCGAGCACTTTGCCCAAGCCATCGCGAAAGATCCGGGCTATGCATTGGCGCATGCGGGATTGGCAGATGCTTACAACCGACTCGGGGGATTTAATGCCGCGCCCCCGAAAGAAAGCTTTCCTAAGGCTAAGGATGCCGCTTTGAAAGCCATTGAGTTGGATAGTTCTCTTGCCGAGGCCCACACCGCACTCGGGCTCGTAAAGCTGTTTTACGATTGGGATTGGGCAAATGCCGAGAAGGAATTCAGACGGGCCATAGAGTTAAATCCTGGATATGCCGACGGACACATGACGTATGGACTATACCTCTCCCTGATGAACCGGTTTGACGATGCACTCACCGAGACTCGTAAAGCACAGGAACTCGACCCACTGTCGCTCGAAAAGCAGATAGGCATCGGGGATGTCTTCTTTGCCGAACGACGGTACGACGATGCTCTAAAAGAATATCAAAAGGGACTCGAAATGGATCCAAACTCCGGGCTTGTCAATTGGGCCCTGGGCCGGGCCTATTTGGAGAAGGGGATGTACCCGGAAGCCATCGCTGCATTTCAGAGATCGATCCCACTCTCCGGTGAAAGTCCGGATGAATCGGTGGATCTTGCCCGTGCATATGCAAGAGATGGAAAAAGGGCTGAGGCAATAAAGATCCTAGACGACCTCACGCGATCATCGCAGGCCCGGTATATATCGCCGACCACGATCGGTTCAATATACGTTGCTCTTGGCGAGAACGATAAAGCGTTCGAATGGTTCGACCGCGCCTTCCTGCAGAGAGACTACCTGCTTGTTATGACGAAGGTCGATCCGATGTTCGATAACGTGCGTTCCGATCCTCGTTTTGCCGCGCTAATGCAGCGTGTTGGTCTTTAATAGCTTTCATTCCGTTTATTCCAATTGTGGTCAACTTCAGACATTTATGGATTCACCCTCGAAGGACACGTGCACTGATCGCCGGGCGGCGACGTATCTCATGGGCACTGTAAATTGATGTGAAGCTGACTTGGCAGCACTGCGGATTCAGGCGATAATCCTTTTCGGCCCGCTCTTAAATGAAAACATGTCCACAATGCCAGCGTGTCTGTGAAGTCGCCAACCTCAACTTCTGTCTCGATTGAGGAACCGAGTGGCTTAAATACGGACCGGCATCGAACCTGCGACTACGATTTGTCCGAATTCATCCCGAAAGTGATGAAAACAGCTAAGGAGTCACGGACCACAATACTACGCTTCTCGGAGGTAAGGATGAAACGCTCGATAATTTGTCTTGTTTTGTTACTCATCGTCTCAAGTCCCGCTTTGAGTCAGAAGGTTGAGGGGAGCAACGAAAGGGCGAAAAAGTTGTTCGCCGGCAGTTGGATAGCAGATCTTGAAAAGTCTCAACGAGACGCCAATCATCAGTTTAGCGGCCTTACGATCAAATTTGAGTTTGTTGACGATACGGTGTTGCTCACGTATTCGGGTATCAACAAGTCCGGCAATGCTGAAGGCGCGACAAGAAAATTGCATCTTGACGGAAAGGAACGTCCGATACCTGAGGCCCCGGCATACACTCAAATTGACAAGTGGCGCGCGTCGAACGTTTTGGAGTCCGTGTCGATGAAAGATGGTCGGATCGCTGGTCAAAGCACCTATGAGATCTCTAGCGACAAAGGGACGATGACCGCCAAAGTTAGGGGCATTGACGCCAGCGGGAAGCCATTTGAACAGATCATTGTCTTGAATCGCGAGGCCGTTCGACCAAAATAACTCGATTCCGCAGCATTTTTGCGAAACTGAATCCCAAAAAACGATGTCCTGAGGGCGGCCCCAACGGGAACTCGCCCCTTACGCAGAAAATGCAGCTTAAGCTGGCGGGCGATGAGAGACTTAATCAAAAAGATGAATCTGCCGCAATAAAGATAAGAAATGTGGGCCTAAGTCCGACCGTCCCGTTTAACCCGCCGGTTGAGTTGGCAACTCTTTCAGTACCCAACCCTTTGGATCCACGACTGGGGGCGTGCCGGTGAATGAAACAGAACCCTTGCCGCCCGGCATTTCAACGCGCTGGGTTTTGCCGTTGATCTCGACATCTACCGGCATCGGGAAAGGCATGTTGTTGGGTGTTTGCCACTGGAGTTCGAGAGTGTTGCCTGAAACATTGCTTACCAACCGAGGAAGCTTCGGCTGCCGCAGATAGAGCTCGAAGAACCAATCGAGTTCGATCTTCGATTCGGCTTCGGCGATCGCGAGAAAATCGTCGGTGTTTACCAGGCGCTGCTGGCGGCCGTCGGTGAGCCGTTCCATCTCCTTTGTGGGGTATGCCATTCGACGCAGAGCGCGAAAGAACGCATCATCCCCGATCAGGTACCG
>DATFEW010000098.1:0-4193 GCA_035250805.1 Pyrinomonadaceae bacterium | reverse complement strand
AATGACAAAGGATTTCCTGGCGAAGTAGGATCCGGTTACTCCATATCTTGAAAATTGAGGGCGTGTGAGACGGCCTGGCCGGTTGCACCTCTTTGTATCGTGTGCGAGGACGTTCTAAAACGAAACTCTAGTTCTTCTTCGAGTTGGTTTTATGTATGGAAATTGCTCCCGTTCGTTGTTGATTCGCGGACTTGCTCAACCAATGCTCCGGGACGTTCAATGTCTGTTTTGTGATATAAATTGCCGCCTGCTTGGCCATAATGTTTGACTACGACAATTGCACTTATATCCATGACGACTCCTCTGAAGTGGTTTTCGAATTCTTACTTTCTGGCCATCGCAAATCCCTTGCGAGTTTTAGCCTGATATACCGGATACGTTTTTGGCGCAAAATGACTATCGAGCAAAGTGGGAAGCAGTACCACCATACCCAGGGCTATCATAGTTGAAATAAGGAAACCGATAATGGTCAGAGTTATTTCATTGAGAGCGCCAGTTAAGTACATAACACCGGTCACTGCCAGAACGAAAAGCCAAATAAAAGCGTAAATTTTTGCTACTGTCATGATTTTCTCTCTCCAAAGAAACTTATTGGTCGTTTGTCTCTTCTAAATGCTTCCGGTCTGATCATCCTGTCCGTTGGTAAAGACAGACCACAATGCAAGCGAATAAACGAGCCCAAGGGCGATGAAACTGAAAATTACCAACGTCGCCTGGTTAATAGCCTGTAAAAAGCGAAGCCGAAGCCGCCACTACCGCCAAGAACAAAGCAAAAATGTAAATTGTTTTCATCATCAGACCTCCTTTCAGCAACCAGATTTGCTGTTACTTCAACTCTAGCGGGGCGCGACCCCGCAGAAAACGGCATTAACACCTGAAATCGGTGGGTGTTTACACTTGCGAGGCGAAAAACTTTTGGTGGTAACTCGTGCCTGCCTCGCGTGGTGACGCTCGTTCTTGAACGGGTCGCAAAGGCTATGATCGGCAGGTTTCGTGACCACTCGGCAAGGAAATTGCTGACTGAAAGAATTAAGCGCGTTGATTGCCGGAACTTAACCCCTGGATGAGCGAATAAATGAAGATTTTGATCTTTATGCACATGTCACGGCGGAGATCGTGCGTCCATTTCCAGAGGCGCACAAATAGCTGCGCCGCATAGTCGATTCGTTTGTTCGTGCTGGTGCTGGCTCAGCTTGGGTGTATATTAAGGCAATACGGCGAGGGAGATAGCGATTATGGAGGAGGACGATAATTCGAGAAAGCGGTTAAGACGGAAAGTCCTTGACCGATGGGAGAACGAAGGGGGTAGGCTATCCGAAGACTCGCAAAAAGCGCCCGAGAGCGTTCAAGCCGCGAAGGGAGACGTAAAGCGAACTATTCGCAAATCTCGAAGAACAATGCGCCGTAAGAAAACAAAGTAACAGGAGTCCATTATCGGCGAGCGTTGATCGTTGAAATTTGATGCCTATCACATCCTCTCAAGTACCTTCTTCAAGACAAGAGCTTCATTGTGCTTCTCGTCTCGGGCTGCATAGAGAAGCGTGATCGTTCCTTTTCCTGCTTTCGCCTTGAGCATTTCAACCAACTCGTCCTTACTTTTGAGTTCAGTTTCATAACGACCTCGAAAGCCTTTCCACTTCTGAGGGTCGTGCCCGAACCATTTCCGAAGCTCGGTGCTTGGAGCGATGTCCTTCAGCCAAAGATCTACGCCAGCTTTCTCCTTGCTCAAACCGCGAGGCCAGAGCCTATCCACGAGGATTCGGTTGCCGTCATCCTCGGCCGGCCGCTCATACACCCGTTTGACTTTAACGTTCATATATCACTCCCACTCTGATCTCAATAGCCCGAGAACTCTTCGGTGCGGATATTGTCGTCATCAACCCCCGCTTCGTTCAGTATTTTACGCATCGCCGCCACCATCGGACCCGGGCCGCAAAGATAGTAAATGGGGACCGCAAGATCGGCTGTATACTTCGAGAGCATTTCTTTGCTAACGAGCCCTGTCTCCTCGTGCCACTCGCGATCGGATTTCTCCATCTCGGTCATCGTCCCGACAAATGTGAAATTCGGATTTTTCTTCTGTGCTTCCATAAGATCATCCAAAAACGCCGCGTCTTCGGGTCTTCGGTTTGAATCGAAAAGAAAGATCTTATGGGGAAGGTTGTCGTGCGTGGCTTGAAGAACGATGCTTCGCACAGGTGTAATTCCGATACCACCCGTTATGAAGACAGCGGGAATTTTCGAATTATTATGGAGCGTGAACGAGCCGTATGGACCATCAAGGACCAGTTCGGTGCCGAGTTTCATCGTTTTTAATACTCGCTTGAACGCCGAGTCACGCATTCGCGTCGCCGCCATCAGATCGTTTTCATACGGAGCGCTCGCCAACGAAAATCCGCGAATGTTGCCTTCGGCGTCAGTTTCCGAAGGATCTACGAGACTGTAATCGGCAAATTGTCCTGCTTTGTAATCAAATCCCGGCGGTTTTTCAAAATGAAAAGCCATTGTGCTGTCTGCTATTTCCTCTCGCACCGTCAACTTTGTTTTGTATTTTGGCATCTTGCAATCTCCTAATTCTCCCGGCTAGACGGCCGACCGACTTCTTTTTTATCGGAATCGGTTCGATCGATCAGAAGCTGGCCCGCGCCATATTCGTCACGTAAACAAAGATAACTTAGTGCAAGTTCTTCGACTTTCATTCGCTTGCTCAAATGCATGTCTCGCGGTGGAATTTGTTTGCTCAGGGCCTGGAGGGACCATTTGAGAAATTTCCGCACCGGCCGGTCTCGATGCGGATATTCGCTCGAGTCCGATTCCAAAGCCCGCACGATCTCCAGCGCCGTGCTGCCACAATAATCCTTTTTGTCTACCCGAAAAATCATCATTAATTCACCCCAGAGTGCCGCGCCGTGCCCGATGTACATCTTTAGCGTATGTCTTCTGCGACGGGCTTTCGAGGGTGTTACTACGTCATACATACAGGTATTTACACTTATCTCGCTGTGGAACAGATTTGTTACAATTGACGAAACGAAACAGATTTATAGGAATTTCAGGTGAGTATCCGTGGATCATTATTGGTCGTTGGCCTGGGAGGCGTAATTACACTTATTCTGCTTGGAATTTTTTACGCCACTGATCAACAGCATCTTGTCGTTTATGCGCTGATCGGCTTAATTGTTGTTTGCGGCGCAACGGCCGCGCTATTGTGGACAATTCGATTGGAGAGAAGGGCGAAGCGGTTAGACGAATTGGATCATTTGAAATCGGAATTTGTGAGCCGCGTTTCGCATGAATTGCGAACTCCCCTGACCACGATCAAAGCTCTAACGCGGCTGCTGCTGCGCGGTGAAGTTGGCGAGCAGAAACAGCGCGAGTATCTTGAAACGATCGCGATCGAGTGCGACCGCCAAATCGACCTGATACTTAATTTGCTTGATCTGTCGCGTATCGAGGGCGGTGTCTTCCGTCTCGCCATGGAACGAGTCGAGGCTGACGACGTTGTTACGTCATGTGTCAAAGCGGAACTGGCTGCCGCGGAAAGGAGAAGCCATAAGTTGCAGATCGAACCGTTTGCGAAGATTCCGCCGGTCTGTGCCGACCCAAAGGTTCTGCGGCGGGTTGTCAGCAATTTGATTGAGAACTCTATCAAATATACGCCCGATGGCGGGTTGATAACACTTTCCGCGAATGTAGACGCGGATTCCGTTTCCCTCCGGGTAACGGACAACGGGCGAGGTATACCAAAAGACGATCTTCCGATCCTTTTTGACAAATTCTATCGCGGGAGCCCCGCGCCGCATTCGGCGGCTGCAACCGACGAGGGGTTCTTAGAGGATGCTGATGTATCAGGAGTGGGACTTGGGCTGTATTTGGCCCGCGACGTGATGGGACGAATGGGCGGAAGCATAAGCGTCGAAACCGAGGTCGGAAAAGGAAGCACCTTCACGCTGCATCTTCCTATTTGGAATGCTGACACGTGTGGAAAAGAGGGGAGCAGGGTGAAAGAAAATGCCGAAACGATTGCTGGTGGTTGACGATGACGCCAGCTTGCTGCTAGCGGTTTCAGAAACACTACGGGCCGAGGGATACGTTGTCGTTACTGCTCGACGCGGCGCGGAAGCGCTCGTACGTGTCGCCGAAAGACTGCCCGATCTGATCATTAGCGATATCCGCATGCCGGGTATGGACGG
>DATFEW010000096.1:0-12583 GCA_035250805.1 Pyrinomonadaceae bacterium | reverse complement strand
GGCACCATATCCGTTGTTTTCGCGGAAGACCCAGTCCGGTATCAACACCCCGTTTTGCATCGAGTCGAAATACGCAGTCGTGATCTGGATATGATGCGTGAAGTCGCCGGTACCGATAGGGCAACCCCAAAACAAAACCGGCAAAATAACGGATGCGGACACAAGGAATATCAGCCCAATGTCGCTTGCCTGGATCCGGAATTTTTCGATCGAAGCCTGCATTCTAGTTGAGTGGGATCTTCGACCTTTTCCGGTCGATCAAAACATCACAGTTTTCCGGATCGAGCAAATATGCGGCGTCGCTCGGATCCACCAACTGGCCTGCCGCATCAATGCGAAAATCCTTGCCTGACGGAAGCTGTACGGATCGTAGGACGGGGAAGATATCACCAAAACGTGACGGGCATTTGCCCGTTTTTTCTTTGTGAGCGTGAATGGCGGCCCGGATCGAATCGCGTTCATCGAGTGAATCGAGTTCCATCAGACGAAATTCTGCGGCCGACCTGGTTTGCTGGTCGCTTGCATCTGAGAGTATTTGCGAATATATAGCACGCGCTGTCTCCCGGCTGCCGCCTTTCGACTTCATCGCTGCTACCATTTGACGCATAAAGGGCGGTGACCCCGCGATCGCCGCGCCCTGCTCGTATGCTCGAGCGGCGCTTTCGTAGTCCCTTTGTTTCCAGTGGATATAACCTAAATAATGATAGAGCTGCCACGCGTCGGGGTTATTCGCGATCCCTTTCTCGGTAAGTTTGATCGCCGATTGCCGGTCTATCGCCGGCAGCACGATCGCGCCGAAAGAGTGCGCGGTAACGAACTTTGGATCGAGATCCGTCGCATTGTCGAGCAGCGGATAAAGCAAGCGCGGTTTCAGGGACTGCAGGTTTTCAAGATCCAGATCAGCGTCTTCACTATTGACTATCTTATTGCCGAGATACTGCAGCGAGCGGATCCAATACCAATCGGCGAGAAGGCCTTCCGTCCCTAAGGCAAACCCCTTTAATTTCTTTCCATTCAATTCAAGGTCGGCGTCGTCGTAGCTTTCAGAAAGAGTGATGCGATCTGCGGTTGCTTGATCACTAATCAGCACGATCATCGGCAACGCGACAGTCATGATCGCCAATGGAAGCCAGAATTGCCGAAGGAACGAGATCATTTAAAGTTACGGCGGCTGAAGATGATGATGGAAATCGCCAATAACACAACGCAATAAAGCACCGAATAAGCGACCGCATAGCCGAGCATCGGAACCGTCGGCAGAAGCCCTGTCGCCGCTTCGGTCCGGAAGCTGAACAATGCGAGATTCGGCATTACGTAGTAGACGGTTTCAAGAACGGCTGAAGCGAGCGGAGATTGCAGTCCGGCCCCGAGATCGCGCAGGGACGCACTAAGATGTCCGATTATGAACACAAAAAAAGTAAGCAGAGCGGAGAGCGCGGGCGTTGAGAACGATGAGAACATGATCGCGACCGCGGTCGTGATCAGGAGTTCAAAATAGATAAGAAAGACGGCGGGCCAGATCGAAAGGGTCAACGAGCGGTCGCCCACATATAACAGCGCCAACGAAACGCCGAGACCCATAACGATAACGTTTATAAGCAATGTAAGCGACAGACCGAGGAACTTTCCGACGACGAACTCGCCGCGTCCGACGGGTTTTGAAAAGATGTTGTAAACAGTACGCCTTTCGATCTCTTTCGAAACAAGGCCCACACCGACAAAAATGGCGATGAACGTTCCGAAGATCAGCATCGAATTGAGGCCGATATTCACGATCGTTCGGGCCTCCTGGCCGTCTGTCAGGTCGCCCAGTAAAATCGCGCAAGCTACTATCAGGAGGACAAATACTACAAGGTTGTAAAGTACCCGGTCACGGATCGCCTCTCTGAATGCATTCTTTGCAATCGATAAAATACGATTCACAATATTTCAGTTTTTGTCTTGGATAAAGTGTATTTCGGCCGCAGGGCACGGCATTATTATCCTAAACGATTTTTGGGCTGGCGAAAAGAGGTTTTGAACAATTAGTGAAGGCGTAACTTGTCGCGCTCGCCGGGGAATCGAACATCACGTTCAGCAAGCACCGCATAGATGGCGGGCTGTGGCTGAAGATCCATGATCGCGGAGAAATTGTCATTCCTAAAGCCGAGCGCGGATGCTGCTTTGGAGCCTTTATTTATCATCGCCCACCATGTATTTGAAGCTCGCAGGTCGATGGAACGCGCTCGTTCCAGATATTCAACAGCAACGTTTTCTTTGCCGTTTGCCTGCAGCAGCGCGGCGTACCTGGTGAGCACAAAGGGCGATCGAGGGTACATTTTCAAGGCTTGTGCCATAGTTTCCTCGGCGGCTTTGTTATCACCCGCTAAGCTTTGGGCGCTGGCAAGATATGAGAAATCGATCGAAGTCCCGCGGCCGAGTTCGATCGACTGCATCAAAAAGGGGACCGACTCCTGATATCGGGCCTCATTGAACAGACGCATACCATAATCGTTGAAGGCATTTGGGTTCTCCGGGTCTAGCATCATAGCGATTTGATATTTTCGCTCCGCCGGGACGAAATCGGCTTCGTAGTTCGCTTGTTCGGTGTAGATAACGCTGGCTACGCGGATCAAACAAAAGGCAAGCAACAGGACACAGGCGGAAAGGGCCCAGGCGTATGACGCCTTACGGCTCGTATTCGAGATCTCGACGATGTTTTCTGACCCCTGCTCACGTCCAAGAAAATACTTCGAACAGACCGCGAGCAGGAAGAAAAATACGAAACCGTTTTGGATCAATCGAAAGGAGAACGACGTGACCAGAGCACTTGCCAGAAAGATCAAAACGCCTAACAAGGCCGCTAGGCGAAACGGCGAGAGTTTTCGCTCGCGTATCGCAAGGATGCCCATCGAACAAATCCCGAGCAGAAACCATAAAAAGATCATCCCGCCTACTATGCCCAACTCGGCAACGATCTGAAGGTATTCATTATGTGCACGCTCAGGGATCCCGTTCTCCGCCTGGGCGAGATTCGTATCGTTTGGATTCTGTGCGCCGTACGCGGCCCGGTATTTATTCAGCTCATAGCCAAAATTATCTGCCCCGACTCCAACCATCGGATTAGCCTTTACCATTTCGAGTGATATCGTCGCCATGAGCAAACGAAAGCCGTTGCTGTCGGACGTGCCGGCGTCCCCAGCCGCCCTCGACGCGATCACAAGGCTTCCCGAGTCTGATTCAGTTGGAAACAGATAAAGGCCCAGAGGGACCAGCAAAAGCGTCAGCGCGACCGGAGCCAGTTTCATCCGGTGCCGATGTAACCGTTTGAAAAAAAGAACCGAAAGAGCAACTAAAATGAATCCGACGCCAAACAATAAAAGGTTCATCCTGCCAAGTCCGCATATCACTAGCGTCCACATTGCGGCGATGGCGATCAAACCCAGTAGAAAGGCTTTGCCCGTCGATCTAAGCACCAGCAGCAATACCAGGGGCAGCAAGGCAGTTGCCTGCTCGCCGAACTTTTGGAACGTTGTGCCTGTATTAAGGTTTCCGCCGACCGCGAGATGCGAAAGATATTGAGTGATGGCCGGTATGCTGTAAAAAACCAACACCAGGACAAGCATCAATACAAGCGTTGAATACGCCCGCCGTTCCGCCAGCACCCGACGAACAATTAGAAAGAAAATGAGATATTCGGACCAAAGAAGAGAATGGTGGATTGCCGACCGCCACGAATTAGCCCAAACGGCCGAAATCGCGCTCCAGGCAATGAAAACGGCAATAGGGAGGATGATCAGTCTGCACTCCCGCGAAGAGATGCCCTCGAATACGTCGAACTCGTCTCGTTTTTTGAAAAAGTAGATTAAGGCGGCGACCAGGAAGATGGAGGTGGCGGCTTCAACACGCCAGAAATGAATAAAGGTATCCCAGCCCATGCCAAGCGGATGGATGTACGAGGCGATCACTAGTAGCCATCCCGCAGCCAGAAAAAAAACCGGACCTCGAAAGTCGATTCGTGAAAGAAGAGAAAGCATTTTTTTGGAAAGATGAAGTTAGGAAGAACCGGCGAACGCCTTATCTATTGTATTAGTTATGAGCAACGAAGGGCAACAAAAATCCAGCGCAAAAATAGAAAGAGGCGACCGATGATCGCCTCTTTCAGTCAAGTGGGGTCTAACAGCTTACTGATTACCCATAACCGAGAAGCCAGTGCCGTATGAACATGCTCCGGCTGCGGCAACCGCGTTCATCGTTCCGGCAGCATTGTTCAATACTTCCGCCGAAAGGATACCGTCAGTCGCGATACCGAAGTTACGCGTACCGGTCTTGGTAATACCGGAAACAACCTGCGGTTTTCCGACCAGAGCGAAGGTTGCGGGTACAGGCGTTGCCGGCGGCACCGCGAAAGGCGCCTGAACGTAGTTCGTGAACGAATATCCGCTCTTCGAGCCTGCGCCCAAGACGGAGTCGATCAAGTTCTGTCCGCTGAGATCGCTTAATGCGGCTGCAAAGTTACCGTTACCAGTCGTTGCCTGGTATGTGGCGTTTGCGCCGTGGATCGTGCGGAGCGAAGAAACTGCTGAACCTTCGTTAGCTGCGCGGCGGGCCGCCAGCAGGTTCGGGATAGCGATCGCGGCGATGATACCGATGATAACCACGACGATCAAGAGTTCGATCAGTGAGAAACCTTTTTGATTTTTCATTTCTAGTTCACAATCTCCTAAAGTTTTGGTGAAAGACGAAAATCTACCTTTCCCAGGCGTGGATATCATTAACAACCGGCGTGCCAAACGTAATGAGTCGAGAGTCATAAGTCTTAAGTCTTGAGTAGGCAAGAGTTACGGAATCCGTCGATTGCCGGAGTAGAGATGATCCGTGTGTCACGGCTGGGTAAAATAACAGTTTTTGGTAAGACGGCCATGACATTAATTGTCATCATTAACATGCGTTCAAAGGGTTACCGAACCTTGGAAGCTGAAGGTACGCAGCTCGGAGCGTCGGGCGTGAGACTGTTTAACAAGGGATGAAGGGGAGTGAAAAGCAGGTGATTGATCATTCTCCGTTTCGCATCTTTGCTGAAAGGGTCCGAATGTTGTGCTTGTCCAGCAGATGGCGGAGGGAGCGCACCTGCATTTGAAGCAGGTCCGCAGCTTTTGTTTGGTTTCCTGAGGTTTTGCGAAGCGCCTCCACCACGTAGATCTTTTCGAGGTTTTCGAGATGCGCGGTGAGATTCAACCCCTCATCCGGTAGATCGAATTCGGCATTGATCCGCTCGGGATTGTAGTTAGTGATGTGGTCAGGTAGGCGTTCTGGTTGGATCTCACCCGTCCGTTCAAGTGCGACCGCTCGCTCGATAGTATGCTCAAGCTCGCGAACGTTGCCGCTCCACATGTAGTTCTCAAGAGCGTGCATTGCCTTTAGCGAGATAGTTAGGTCTCGGCCGGTTTGGTCGCAGAACTTCCGTACGAAATGATACACAAGATCCGGGATATCTTCGGCTCGCTCGCGCAGGGACGGTAAGTTTATTGGAATGACCGAGATCCGATAGAAGAGGTCTTCGCGAAAGGATCCGTCCGTGGCCATCTGCTTAAGGTCTCGATTCGTAGCTGCGATCACTCGGGCGTCAATCGGTATTTCGTCGTGGGCGCCGACCGGCCTTACTTTTCTTTCCTGCAAAACGCGAAGCAGCTTGACCTGCATCGCAGGCGACATCTCGCCTATTTCATCGAGGAATATGGTGCCCTTATTTGCGGCTTCAAACAGGCCTTTTCGATTCGAATTCGCGCCGGTAAATGAACCTTTTACATAACCAAAAAGTTCGGATTCGAGAAGCGTTTCGGTGAATGCCCCGCAGTTGATGGAAATGAACGGTTTCTCGGCCCGGGGGCCAAGGTCGTGGATCGCACGGGCAACAAGTTCTTTACCGGTGCCGCTTTCGCCATTGATCAGAACAGTGGACTGCACCTCTGACACGGTCTCGATCATCTGAAAGATCGCCTGCATCTTTGAGGAGCTTCCAACGATGTTTTTGACGCTTCCGCGGTCACGCTGGGCGCGCTTGAACGCACGGTTCTCATTGATGAGAGCCTGCTTTTCAAGCGTCTTTTTAACGATCAGCTTGAGTTCCTCTACATCAAAAGGCTTCTGGATAAAATCGTCGGCGCCAAGCTTGAATGCCTCACGTGCGGTTTCGACCGACGCGAAAGCCGTCATAAGGATCACGCCCAGATCGGGCTGTGTTTCACGAACGGCCTGTAGCATGTCAATACCGTCCATGTCCGGCATTTTGACGTCGGAAATGACCACGTCTGCCGGCTCGGCCTGAAGCATTTCGAGCGCCTCGCGCCCGTTCACCGCGGTTCTAAGCGTGTGCCCATCGCCTTCGAATACCAGGCTCAAAAGCTGTCTATAGCTTTGCTCGTCGTCAACGATCAGTATGTTCGACATTTCGGATTTAGAAAAAGAAGCAGAGGAACGGCGGGATGGA
This sequence comes from Pyrinomonadaceae bacterium, assembly GCA_035250805.1. GTDB lineage: Bacteria > Acidobacteriota > Blastocatellia > Pyrinomonadales > Pyrinomonadaceae > OLB17. The sequence continues at coordinate 6,114 of DATFEW010000096.1, read as the reverse complement.
ACAATTGCCCCTGCTCAATTTTCTCAAAATTAGACTGTTTAATTCAAGGGGAAACTTCCGTATCGCTCGGGGCCACCTTCAAAAACCCGTTCAGCGGCGACGGTTCGGCCCCGTCGACATCTCCATTTCTATCAACCTTTTGCCGCTGGACCGGACCAGTCGGGAACTCGACCGTGATCACGGTCCCTTCTCCCTCAGCGCTGCGAACGTTTATCGTCCCGTTATGGTCACGGACTATCTGGTACACGATGGACAGGCCGAGTCCGGTCCCTCCCGTGGTCGAATTGGAAAAAGGCTCGAACAGACGTTCGACCTGCTCCGCAGACATTCCGCTTCCGGTATCGGAAAAAACTATCCGAATTCGATGTTTTGCAACTCGCTCGATCGCGATGGCGAACTTTCCGCCATCCGGCATAGCTTTTATGGAATTTCGAGCCAGGTTCCAGAAGATCTGCTTTAGCTGAGTTGCGTCGCCCATAACCGTCACTATATCTTCAGGAAGCTCGGCGACTATCTCATGGCGATCCGAAACTTCGGGACTATGCTGCAGCAGCTTTACAGTCTCGCGGATGGCTTCACAAACATCTGTCTCCACATGATTTCCGGTTTTAGGACGCGCGTAGCTCAGGAAGTTCGTGATAATACTGTTTAGCCGGTCTGACTCGCGCATGATGATGTGCATCAGGTCTGCGTGGACCGATTCCTTCGGCACGCTCGCTTCTAAAACCTGGATCGCGCCGCGCATCGCTCCAAGCGGGTTTCGTATCTCATGTGCAAGACCTGCCCCGACCCGTCCGACCGCAGCAAGGCGGTCCTTGCGTCGGACATTTTCCTCCATCGACCGGATCTCCGTAAGGTCCTGAAATGTGACGATCAATCCGGACGTTTCATTTGTCTCGGAAACAAGCTGCGAAACGTTATAGCCGATTCTCACCGCGAAACCATCGGGCGTAACCAGGTTGGCCTCGAAGCGCGGCGGCTGTTCGTGCTCTTCCTTTTCGCGAAGCGAATGGTCGATCGCTTCCTGAATATTGCCGAAAAGCGAATGGATCGAGCGCCCGATCATTTCGCCGGCAGTGAAACCCGTGATCTCCGTCGCGGCAGCGTTGAATGTGAAGATCTTTCCATCGAGGTCTGTCGTGATCAGCCCGGAGCGGATCGACTCGATGATACGCTCGTGAAGAAGACGCAGATTCGCAAGGCTTTTAGTGGTTTCTTCCAGCTCCTCCCCGGAAAAGCGGCGCTCGGCGAGCCGTGCCGCAAGGAGCCCTACAATGAGAAAGGCCACAACGTTGAAGCTGACGATCTGAACGATCTTGGCGGGCGGGGTCGACAGAGGCTCGGAAATCCAGGCGGTAGTCGAAAGAAAAGCCATACCGGCAAACAAGCCGACACAGACAAAGGCGAGTATGATAGTCGAAACCGGTTTTAGAAAAATGCTCGAGACACTTATCAGTACGATGTATAGCGTTATGTACGGCGATGTCAGATCGCCGGTTTGCCAGATCAGCGCCGTTATCAAAACGGCATCAACAAGGAACTGCAGCCAGATCTGCCACGTGAGGTTTCGGCTCAGCCGAAGCAGGAAGAAGTAAACCGGAGTCAGGCCGACCGCTACAAGGAAGATCAGGGTAACGCCGCGCGGAAACCGGTCGAACGAAAGCTCGAGCCGACCGCTGTACCAAACCCATGTGGTTATCAATAGAAGAAATACGACAATTAGACGGCCGATTATCAGCGTCTGTACGCTTTGCACCCACGTGAAATTGGTGGATATCGCGTTTTCGTCTAAACTCGACATTCGGTGAGGCAAATTATGGATCGGAAAAATGAGATCGGGAAAACGGAAAACCGCCCTTGGGGAAATTTTACCATTCTTGACGAAGGAAACGGCTATAAAGTAAAGCGGATCGAGGTTTTTCCGCGAAAAAGACTTAGCTACCAGAAACACGCACGCCGTGCCGAGCATTGGTTCATCGTAGCGGGTACGGCTAAGGTGACGCTTGATGACACTGAAATATCGGTGCCTTGCGGTGAATCTGTTGACATCGCTCTCGGTGCGGCCCACCGGGTCGAGAATCCCGAAGATACTCCTTTAGTTTTCATCGAAACACAGACCGGAGATTATTTTGGGGAGGATGACATCGTTCGCCTCGAGGATGATTTCGGCAGGGTTGGTTAGTTATGATTCGTGATATACCTGGCCGCCTCGAGTAGGTTTGCGGCGATCCTTTCCGGCCTTCTTCTCAAAATACCTGAATGTGATCGGCCGTAACCCGTCTCGACCAGCACAGTTCGCAACCCGCAATTCAAACCGAGCTCGACATCTATATCTTTATCCCCGACAACCCACGAACCTGACATATCAATGGGATGGTCTTTCTTCGCCGCTTCGATCATACCCAGGTTCGGCTTGCGGCATTCACACCCCGTGTCCGGCAGGTGCGGACAGAAATAGAATGCATCTATCGCATTGTCCAGCTCTTTCTGCATTTTGGCGTGGATCGCGTGCAGGGCGCTTTCGTCATACACTCCGCGACCAATGCCAGACTGATTTGTGACGACCATCAAACGGAATCCATTGGAATTGAAAAGCGAAAGCGCTTCTTTGACGAATGGGAAAATGTAAAGATCTTCCGGCCGCGACAAATAGCCGACGTCTTCGTTCACGGTCCCGTCGCGGTCAAGAAAGATAGTTTTCTGATATCGGCCCATGGTCTTTTCTATCCACTTATCACTTGTGAGCGACAAGTGGATAGTGTTCTCTATAACTCTTTTTTCGCGAGTTCGAAAACCCGGTCGGCCGAAAGTCGCGACATACACCGATGGTCGATCGGACAATCGCGCAGCATGCACGGTGAGCATTCTACGGCGTGTCGAACGACAACGGCATTCGGGCCAAACGGCCGCGTCGTAATATCGTTCGTGGGTCCGAAGATCACTATGGTTCTCGTGCCTACCGCGGCCGAGAGATGTGCGAGTCCCATATCGTTCGAGACAAATAGGTGACATTCGGAAAGAATGGCCGCTGCAGTAGGAACGTCGGTTCCACCCGCAAGATCAATGATATCGGCATTTGCTAGCCCGATGATCTGTCGGGAAACATCGGATTCGCTTTTTGCTCCCAGTAAAAGGATGTTTACGTCGAGTTCCAAAGACAATGCACTTGCCAGTTCTGCAAACTTCTCCCCGCCCCAGCGCTTAGCCATCGAGTTAGTGGATCCGGCACCGAAAGCAACGATTTTCTTCGAGAGGTCGACGCCGGCCTTTTCCAAAAGTGCCCGGGCCTCTGAGCGTCGTCCCTCGGAAACCCCGATCTTACAAACGGGCTCGTTTTGGTTGACCGTTGCCGTTCCGAAAAGCCGGCGTTCGATCTCGGAGACGATATTGAGATAGTAATAGACCTGGTGCCTTTCGTCGCGCCACGCGGGCGGTTTGATAGGATCGGTCAACAGAATGCCGCGCCCTTCGCGAGCGTATCCGAACCGTTTTGGAATCGCGGCAAATCTAACAACAGCCGCCGATTGAAAAGAATTTGTGAAAAGAACGGCCATATCGAAACCGTGCTGCTTCAACATCCTTCCCTCGGCGAGCGCCTCGCGGAATCGGGAGCCGCTTGGTGGCGTCACAAGTATCTTATCCACGAGTGCTGCATCGCGAAATACGCCCTCGGCCCACGGACGCGTATAAAGGGTTATGTCGGCATCGGGAAACAAACGCCGCAGCTCGCGCATCGCCGGGATGGCCATCACCGCGTCACCTATCCAATTTGCTCCACGTACGAGAATCTTCATACTCTGCACAAGCCCACACGTTAGTAAGGGCGGTAAATCCGGGTTAAAAAAGTGTTTTCAATCCGGAACTCACATCCACAGTCGGTTTCCACCCGAGCTCGTGCTTCACTCGTTCAAGGGACGATACATAGTTATACGGCACCGGTTCGGGAAGCGGGTGTTCTTCGTCGATCACTGCCTGGAGTCCGGAAACCTTTTCCATCCTTTCAACAAGGGCGCGGATGGTCATCGCATTCTCGCGGCCGCCGCCGAGATTGTACAGGCCGTGTCGAATGGCCGAATCGGCGAATGCCTCGCCTGCTCTTGCAAGATCATCGACGTGCAGGATATCGCGTATGGGCCGACCCGCGCCTGGTAGACGTATCTGTTCGCCCTTGTTGATCGCATCAGCGAAATGGCCTACGAAGCTCGGTGTATTTCCATCGCTCAGCGGCGCATAGACCGTTGAGAGTCTAAAAATACACGCCCGAAAACCGTTTTGGTGCGCGTAATACTCAACGTACCGTTCCGCCACCAACTTCGACCATTCGAGAGCTGACTGGCCTGAGTAAAGTGTCGGGCATTCTTCGGTCACATCACCGAAATTGTCTGCAAAGCGGCCATAAACGTCCTTTGTCGAAGCAAAAACAAAGGCCGCGTCCCTCCTCACATTCTTGAGTACATTTATCGTGCCCTCGACATTCGTCAGGAATACCTCGTCGGCTGCGTCCGGCGATTTATCGAGACATGCAGCCAAGTGGATAATAAGATCGTAGTCTTCCACCATTCGAACATCCGCCGTGTTTAGAATGTCGAACCCCGAACGGCGCGAAAGATCGTCGGCATCGAAATACCGCCGTATATGCTTCCCCAAATATCCGCTGCCGCCTGTTACAAGCGTTTTCATAGGGCGATTTCGCTAGACACCTTTGCTCCAAAGCCGATAGAATTCTATCGAGGTCGCTGTTTAAGACCAAACTCGCCCAGGTTCTAAGCATCCCACCGAACTGCAGAATGCAAGAACGGATCCATACGAGAAGCAGGAGATCGAAGCTTCCACCGAAAGGCTGGGTGAAAGCCAAGCGCGCGGCCGTGTATAAGGCGCCTCCGCCTTCTCGGATACGCCGATTCCTGGACCTGCTCTTTAATCGATGGACATTGCTGGTCGCGATGGCCGTTTCTCTTGGTGCCTTTCTCACTTTCACGTACTTTTGGTTTGAGTTTTCCGACCAGATCGACCGCCGTCTTCTAAGCGGCGAGGTCTATACCGCTTCGGCCGGGATCTACACCGCCCCGAAAACGCTGCGAAAGGGCGAGACGTTGTCTGCCTCCGAATTGATCGATTATCTAAAAACCGCGGGCTACGTTGAAAAGAACAATCGCGCAGACGTTTCGCGAAGCCGTTACTCGATGGAAAACGGCTCGCTGATCATAGATCCGGGCGCCACCGCGATGATAGATGGCGCGCCGGCATTCAACACACTTGCGGTTTCATTCGAAAAGAACGGAAAAACGGTCGCGAAGATCAGAAACCTGGATCTCGAAAAAGACGAAGAGAAGGCGCGGCTTGAACCTCGCATTCTAAGCTCGATCGCCGCCGAAGGCGACGGACGGCGAAAGACGATCACTTTCGACGACCTGCCGCCGCATCTTGTAAAGGCGATCACGGTCACCGAGGACCGCTCGTTCTTCGAGCATTACGGCGTGAACTTTCGCGGCATTGCACGCGCGCTTTGGAGTCGTTACGACGAGGAAACGGAAACCCCGCTTTCGAACCAGGGCGGCTCGTCCATCACACAACAGCTCGTAAAAAATCTGCTGCTTAACAACGACCCTACCTATGAGCGCAAGGCGAAGGAAGCGTTCATGTCAATGATCCTTGAAACACGGCTCACAAAGCGTGAGATCTTCACCTTGTACGCTAACCAGATCTATCTCGGCCAGCAGACCGGCGTGGCGATCTATGGCGTAGGTGAAGCAGCGAATGTTTATTTCGGCAAGGACGTGTCTCAGCTCACCCTTCCCGAATCGGCGTTTATTGCCGGCATCGTTCGCAGTCCGAATCGTTATAAACCTTTCAAGAATACCGAGAAGTCCGAGGAACGCCGAAATCAAGTACTCGAATCGATGCACGAGGCGGGCGAGATCAGCGGTGAGCAGCTCGCTCAGGCAAAGGCTGTAAAACTTGAGCTGAAAAAGATATCGAACAAGAAAGACCTTCAGGGAATGCCGTATTTCACGCAGTACGTTGTCGATCAGCTTCCGGAGATCGTCTCCGATCCAGAAGCAATGCAGCATTCGCGCATCTACACTTCGATCGATCCCGACCTGCAGAGGATCG
>DATFEW010000084.1:0-3570 GCA_035250805.1 Pyrinomonadaceae bacterium | reverse complement strand
GCGTCCCAGCCAGATGATAATGCTCGAGAACATCAGCGCAGCCACCGAACAGGGTACGTCGGTCCGAACAATTTCGGCGGCTCATTACTTCGGCAACTCGAGCGATTATTTTCGCGATCCTCGAACTCCGGAAATAGCGGAGCGCGATTACCAAAAAACGCCCTCTTCGATCCTTCAGGGACACCAGGCGATCGCACTTGCTCGTTATGCCGGGGCCGATCGCGACGCGGCCGAAGAACTTCAGCAAGCTTCGACGCTGTTGGAAAACGCTGAGAATTCATGGAAGGCCGGTCGGGATGAAGAAACGGTCGATATTATGGCGCGACAGGCGATAAGCACCGCTGTCAAAGCAGAACAGACCGCGGTCGAGCGCAAGGAAGCTCGAGAAAAACGGAATGAAAAAACGCGCAGTGACGCGGAGATGCGCAAGGTTGAAGACCAACTCTCAGACGCTCGCCGTGAGATCGCCGATCTAAAGGCACAGCTCGGCAGCGAAACCAGGAATCGCGAGCTTTCAGAAAGGGATGTGACGAATTATACGCAGCAGATCAAAGACCTGCGTGCTGAGAACGGCCGTTTGCGCGAGGAGCTCGGTAAGATCAAGGTTGAATTCGAAAATACAAAGGCACGGCTTGAAGTCTATGACAACGAGAAACGGACCGTGGAGGAGCAGCGGGAACGCGATGCCAAGCTTTCGGCCATCCAGGCTAACGAACCCGGTTTTATTCAATCCCTTCGCAAATTTGGAACTGTATCGAAAACCGACCGCGGTATCGTGTTGACGCTGCCGGAGTCGTTTTGGTCGGCCCCGCGGGCTGCCGATTTCGCACCTGCGGCGGACCCAAAGATGACGTCGCTCGGCGAAACGCTTGCGAATAATCCGGATTACCGGATCACCATCGAATCACATACGGATAATCGAGGAACGCCCGAGGAACTTGAAGATCTGACACAAAAACGTTCAAGAACTATTGCGGATCGCTTATCTGCCTTTGGCATCGATGGGGGCCGGATCGAAAGCAAGGGCCTTGGGGCAAGCCTGCCAATTGCACCGAATACTACAACCGCCAACCGCGCGCGTAACCGCCGCGTCCAGATAATCATGTCGCCTGTGGTCCAAAAGATCAGCTAGCGCTTGTTTCATGCTTTTGCCCGAAAGATGGAATCGCCCGGCGGTTCCATCTTTCTACTAGACAACCTAGTTTCTTCGATTTCCCGTATGGCTGTGATATCATTTTTCTCGCACTTTAGCCCTTAGATATCATCGAGTTAGGAGTCCCGGATGCTCAATCATCAAAAGAGGTTGAGAGTCGTACTGATCCCTTTGTTTACAATCGTCGGCGCTGCCGTGTGGCTCGGCGCGACCAGTGACCTTCCCCGCGCCCAGGTGCGAAAAATGCCCGCAAAACTGGTCTTCGATGAAAGGTTTCTCACGCCAGATATAGTTACGGTAGAGGCACGAAAGAAGACGAACGACCTTGTCCGGGTTCCGGTCCATAACCAGTCCGACCGTATTCGCGCGTCTGAGCTAGGAACCGTGGCCCAGGATTTTGGCAGCTTTTTGCTCGTGTATGGGAGTAAGCGGAGTCTTGCCCGGCGATACGGCGAAGGGGCACAAAAGGTAGAAACGACGGTCCATCTCCCCGGAACGGCGTTTGAACCTATAGCTGGCGCTCCAGCCTTGTCGGTTAACAATAGTGCCGCAACGCGTTTTGGCCGGGGTTACTATGTAGTGCAGCTTGCCGGAATCGCCACTGACGACGTCCTGGACAGCATCCGGGCCCTTGGTCTGGAAGTTCTGCAGTACGTGCCGAACAACGCTTTCTTTGTATACGGCGATAGCTCCTCCGCTGCGCGGGCGAGTGCACATTCGCGGGTTCGGTGGGTCGGCGAGTATGCTCCGGACCAGAAGATCGCAATGCATTTGCAGAATATGACGACTTCACCGGACGGCGAGACGGCGATGTACAATATCTCTGTTTTTGCGCGGGCGGACCTTGAGGAAGTTGCGTCGAAGATCCTCGAAGCTTCGGGCGGAAGGCTCGTGGCAAAAATGCCGCTTCAGTCGAGCTACTTCAACGTCGTTCGGGTTGAAATGCAAGCCGGCTCTATCGGCAAAGTCGCGGGTTTGGAAGACATAGTTGCTATCGATTCTTTCGAAGCCCCGACGATAGAGGACGAAAGATCGTCGCAGATACTTGCAGGAAACTACATCGATACCACCAATATCTTTGCTCCCGGATATGACCCCCTGACTCAATTTGGAGTAACCGGTACGAATGTGACCGTCGCGGTAGTCGACGACGGTGTTAGTATTCCCGGTTCCGGAGGCCTTTATATTACGGCAACGAACACCGTGAACGGGCCGTTCCACGGAGCGACCGCGGGAGCCGAAGGTGGCCACGGGCATTTGAACGCATCGATAATTGCCGGTAACGCACCGTTCGGTAACTTTGATACTTCAGGTTACAACCATGGCGTCGGCGTCGCGCCCGGTTCGCATATTGTGAACGTCCCCTTCTTAAAAGATGGGTATCCTCTGGATGACGCCCTGGCCGCGAACGATGCTGTGACCACACCCGGTCCTAACGGCGTGAAAGCGACGATCAGCAACAATAGCTGGGGGTTTGGGCTCAACGCCAATTCTTACGAATCACTCGCCGCTACCTATGATGTACTTTCACGCGACGCCTCATTCGCGGCAGCGATCGACCCCCTGTTGTTCGTATTTTCGGCGGGTAATAGCGGCGCGAGCGGGCTGACCCGGCCAAAGGTAGCAAAGAATGTTATTTCGGTTGGAAATTCTGAAAACCTTCGTTCTGTCCGTCTCTCGAATGGCGTTAATATCACGGCCAATAATATGGACGATCTCAGCAGCTCCTCAAGCCGCGGTCCGACAGCGGATGGAAGGATCAAACCCGACATAACCGCACCAGGATCGGTGATCACTGGTGGCCGTGCGGGAGACTGCAGCACGATCACAAATTGCTTTGAAGCAAATCATGCGGTCAGCAGTGGAACCTCACACGCGGCCCCGCAGATCGCCGGCGCAGCCGCTCTCTTCACTGAATACTGGAAAGCGGCACATTCCGGCTTGAACCCAAGTATTGCTTTAACAAAGGCCGTGATCCTACAGTCCGGCCAGGACATGAATGGAGCTGGTACCGCATCGGCCATCCCGAACGGATCGGAAGGCTGGGGGCGGGCGAATATGAAGTTCATGATGAACACCGGGGTTCCGATGAAATACGTGGACCAGACAGTCCAATTCGGCGCTCCGGGCGAAGAAGTGATCTATTCCGGGGCGATCGCGGATGGATCGAAGCCCTTTCGTGCGACCTTGGTCTGGACGGACCCCCCGGGGACCGTCGATCCGGCCCTCGTAAATGACCTGGATCTGACGGTGACGATCGGGAATACGGTTTATCGTGGAAACGTCTTCACGGGCGGACTTTCAGCGACCGGTGGTGTGGCCGACACTCGGAACAACGTAGAGCAAGTCTGGCGCAACGGTGAAGCCGCAGGAACGCCGGTCACTATCACGGTCAGGTCGGCAGCAATAAATGGTGA
>DATFEW010000069.1:0-5190 GCA_035250805.1 Pyrinomonadaceae bacterium | reverse complement strand
CGATGGCTGCTCCCGCCAAATGGCCACGCTCGAGATATTTCTTCAATGCGCCCAGGTCCACAACATCGCCGCGGCTGTGGTTTATCAAAATGCTGCCTTTTCGCATACATTTCAGCGACTCAGCATTGATCATATTTCGCGTCGTCGGATCCGAAGGGACGTGCAGAGTTACTATGTTCGACTTTTTTAGAAGTTCACGAAGGTCCCGCACCTGCTTTGCATTTCCGTGCGGCAGCTTGGTCGCGACATCATAATAAATGACCTGCATACCAAGAGCCTCAGCCATATTCGAGACCTGGGAGCCAATGTTGCCGTACCCGATGATGCCGAGCGTCTTACCTCGAAGCTCGAAACTTCCTCTCGCTTCCTTTCGCCATTCGCCGCGATGGGCCGCAGCATTTTTTTCCGCGATTTTTCGGATGAGCATTACTGACAGGCCAATGATAAGCTCGGCCACTGAACGCGTGTTCGAATACGGCGCATTAAAAACCGCGATGCCTTTTTTTGTAGCCGCCGTTAGGTCGATCTGATTCACACCGATGCAAAATGCGCCGATCGAAAGCAGGCGATCCGCCGCGTCAATAACTTTACCCGTGATCTGTGTTTTTGAACGGATACCGAGTAGGTGAACCCCGCGCACCGCTTTTATCAGATCCGCCTCGCTCATCGCGCCGTTGATCCGTTCAATCTCTGTGTACCCGCCAGCACGTAGCTCGGCAACAGCGGAATCGGAAATACCTTCCAGCAAAAGGACCCTGATCTTACTTCGCGGATATGAGGTTTGGGTTGTCGCCATCGCTATACGACTATTATTTCGTCCGTATCTTTTTTCGTTATTTGGAAGCTCTCATATTGGTCCGAGCTGTCATAAATCTGTAAGACTAGACCGTCCGCCAACTCAATTTGGAGCAGTCTGTTGTTCGGAACGGAGTACTTTCTAACGGGTATGTTCAGGAGCCGTTGAAAAGAAATGCTAGACCAATTCTCGCCCTGATTCCAACTGCCAATAATTCTGTCGCCGTCAAGCAAGTTGATATCACTCTGGACTGAGAGACTCGTTCCGGAACTGAAATGCAACTGGACGCCAAAACGGGTTGAACATATTTGTTCGATCTCAGAACCGATAATTTCTTTCAAATCGAGCTCATCCGAGATTCTGTACATATCAGGAGTGGGATTTACATATGAATTGTCAGATCGTGAACGCCCTCGGCGGCTTCCATCACGGATTCGCTGACGGTCGGGTGGGCGTGCATGATGCGGCCTAGCTCATCCGCGGTAGTTTCGAGCGCCATTCCGACGCAGGCTTCCGCGAGGAGTTCGGTCGCGTGCGGGCCGATGATGTGAACGCCAAGGACCTCGTCGTATTTCTTTTCGGAGACTATCTTTACGAAGCCGTCAGTTTCGCCGAGTATGCGTGCTTTACCCGAAGCTGAGAAAGGAAACTTGCCCACCTTCACATCGTAGCCGGCTTCCTTTGCTTTTGCTTCAGTCAATCCAACGGACGCGACCTCGGGGTCGCAGTATGTGCAGTTCGGAACAAGGTTATGCTTGATCGGCTCGACTTTTTTTCCGGCGATCTTTTCGACGACCATGATGCCCTCTTTCGAGGCAAGGTGTGCAAGCTGCGCGGTAGGAAGTACATCGCCGATCGCGAAAATTCCCTGCTCCGCGGTTTCGCAATACTCGTTCACTTCGACAGTTCCTTTTCCGCTAACCTTAACCTTCGTTTTCTCAAGACCCAGGCCTTCCAGATATGCCATTCGGCCCACCGCGACGAGAAGCATTTCAGCCTCGAGAGTAACGGTTTCGCCCTTGGCATTCTTTCCGGACACCTTCACTCCCGATCTGGTTTTCTCGAGCTTGTCCAACTTTAATCCTGTCTCGCACTTGATTCCTTGCTTCTTGAAGCTTCGTAGGAGTTCTTTCGAAACGTCGGCATCTTCGAGCGGAACTATTCGATCCAGCAACTCAACGACCGTCGTTTCAGCCCCAAATCGTGCGTACACGCTCGCGAATTCGACCCCAACGGCGCCCGAGCCCATCACGACCAGCGACTTCGGCACTTTGGTTAGTTCCAGAATGTGGTCTGAATTTACGACCTGTTTTCCGTCAGTTTCAAACCCGGGGATCGGACGAACAACTGAACCGGTCGCAATGATTATGTTTTTCGTTTGGATCGTTTCCTTTTTTCCGTCTGCAAGACCGACCTCGACCTTACCGGACCCGAGGATCTTGCCAAACCCGTTGTAAACCGCGACCTTGTTCTTTTTCATCAGGTATGTCACACCGGCCGCGTTCTTTGCGACGACATCCGACTTGTATTTCTGAACGCCGCCCCAATCGTAGCCAAGCTCCTTCACCTTTAGCCCAAAGTGTTCGAATTCACCAGCTTTTTGATAAAGGTGTGCCGCGTTGAGCAGGGCTTTGGTCGGAATGCAGCCGCGAAGACCGCACGTGCCGCCTAGCCGCGCATCTTTTTCTTTTTCAATAATTGCGGTCTTAAGCCCGAGTTGGCCCGCGCGCACGGCCGCTACATATCCGCCCGGGCCGGAACCGATGATAGTCACGTCAAATTGTTCAGCCAATGTAATTAACCTCGATAAAAGTTTGTAAAAATTGCTTTGATCGATTATATGGTTTTCGGTTTCACCAAGCTAGCTGATCTCCCAAATTAAGGCTAAACTGTCGCGCGTATGATCCATTCAGAGGAATTTCTCGCTGTCGTGAACGACGCGAAGAGCCGTATTAGAGAATGTTCCGTGGGAGAGGCGGTGAAACGCACCGATGCGGGGGCGAATCTGATCGACGTCCGGGAGGACAATGAATTTGAAGACAGGCACGCCGCTGGTGCCGTCCACATCGGCCGCGGCGTCATCGAGCGCGACATCGTACAAACGTTTCCGAAAAAAGACACTGAGTTGATCCTGTATTGCGGGGGCGGTTATCGCTCGGCGTTGGCGACGGACATGCTTCAAAAGATGGGCTACACCAACGTGTGGTCGATGGCGGGCGGCTGGAAGGCGTGGAAAGAGTCAGGCTCGCCGGTCGAGTGATAATATTTCGGCTCGTTAAATTAGTGCAATTCGTGCAAAATTAAATTATGGCAGAGGGAACAGAAAAGGCAGCTAAGACACGCATCGAGACAGACTCGATGGGAGAGATTGAGGTCCCGGCAGACGTTTATTGGGGCGCGCAGACGCAGCGTTCGTTGAAGCACTTTAATATCGGTTTTGATGTAATGCCTCGCGAGGTAATTCGCGCACTCGGCATTCTGAAAAAGGCTGCGGCGATAGTTAATTTCGACCTCGGAAAGCTTCCTGAAGACAAGAAAGATCTCATAGTGCGCGCGGCGGACGAGGTGATCGAAGGGAAGCTGGACGTACATTTCCCGCTGCGGGTTTGGCAGACCGGCTCGGGAACACAAACGAACATGAACGCGAACGAGGTGATCTCGAACCGCGCGATCGAGATCGCAGGCGGCGAAATGGGTTCGAAAACGCCCATACATCCGAACGACGATGTGAACAAATCACAATCGTCGAACGATACGTTTCCGACGGCAATGTACATCGCGGCCGCGGAGAGACTTACGGCTCTAATTCCCGAGGTTCAAAAGGTTAGCGATGCAATAAAGGCAAAAGCGAGGGAATTTGAGGGTGTCGTAAAGATCGGTCGGACGCATCTTCAGGACGCCACTCCTGTCACGGTCAGCCAGGAATTCAACGGTTGGGCGAACCTGATCGATCGCGACATCGAGCGTTTGAAGATGGTCGTGCCGGGACTAATGGACCTGGCGATCGGCGGGACGGCGGTCGGTACAGGCTTGAACGCTCACCCGGAATTTGCGGAGCGGGCCGCGGCGAAGATCGCCGAGCTTACGGGCTTACCGTTCAAATCTCACCCTGACAAATTCGCTGCTCTCTCTGCGCATGACGAGATCGTTTTCGCTTCCGGCGCATTAAAAACGCTTTCAGGAAGCCTTATGAAGATCGCCAATGATATTCGCTGGCTGGCCTCAGGCCCGCGATGCGGCATCGGGGAGATCTCGCTGCCCGAAAATGAGCCTGGTTCGTCGATCATGCCCGGCAAGGTAAATCCAACTCAATCAGAAGCAATGACAATGGTCGCCGTCCAGGTTTTTGGAAACGACGCAGCCATAGGATTCGCCGGCTCGCAGGGAAATTTTGAGCTGAACGTTTTCAAGCCCGTGATGATCCACAATTTTCTGCATTCCGTTCGGCTCATCCACGACGCATGTCACGGCTTTGTCGATTACTGCATTGCTGGCATCGAGCTCAACAGACAGCAGATCGATGAGTATTTGAACGATTCGCTGATGCTCGTCACCGCACTTAACCAGCACATCGGCTACGACAACGCGGCCAAGATAGCCAAAAACGCGCACAAGAAGGGAATCAGCCTTAAACAGTCAGCGGTTGAACTGGGGTTGCTCGACGAAGCAAAGTTTGATGAGATGGTTAAACCGGAAGATATGACGCATCCTTAATCCTCCATCATTTTTTGGAATTCGCGGGCTTTAGCCGGGCTATTCATTTTTTTCGCCCACTTTACCAATTGGTCTGTATCTTCGTAGTCGCTGATATCGAAGACGAGCACGAAATCCTTATGGATGTCCTTCGGCACGATCTTTCTTATCTCCAATAGCGCGTTCACACATTCCTTAAAAAAAGTATCCGTGAATTCCTCGAACTTCTCATCATCCCCCGCGTTCACATCCTCATTATCGTAGAGCTCATTGTTCAGATCCTCGAACAATGATCCCTGATACGCCTCGTCCTTCCATTCGGGAGGCGACCATTGCCAGCTCAACCGGTCTTTTGGACGGCGCTTTATGGCGGCCTGAAGATGTGCGTCCGTATTTACCGCGGCTATCAGACTCGTAGCAGATTCGTCGGAATACAGCGCAAATCCGGTCAGTTTATCCTTACCAAATTCCTGGAGGGCCTTCTTAAAAGCGGCGGTCGTGGCCTTCCGGATCTTTCCGCTTAGGTTCTTGATCATCCTCCAAATTCTATCAACAAATATCGTCGTCGGCGAACTTCTTGCCCATCCTCCGCAGCGCCGCTTTGACCTTTGCCTTGCGTTGCGCTTTTGTGACGGTCTTGCCAGCAACTTTTTTCCTATTGGCAGCCACAAGTGCTTTCGTTACTTTTTCAGCCGCCTCAG
>DATFEW010000048.1:0-9177 GCA_035250805.1 Pyrinomonadaceae bacterium | reverse complement strand
GCCGGGTCAATGGTGTTGGCAATGAAATTTACGCCGACCACGGCGGCCGTGACACCCGAGCAGCAGATGCAGCAGAAGATGATGACGTATCTGATGCCCGTGATGATGCTCTGGATGATGTGGACCGCCCCGTCCGGACTGCTGCTTTACTGGCTGTTCGGAAACATAGTGAGCTTTGGCCAGCAAATGCTGATCAATCGGATGAACAAGACGAACGAACCGCCGGCTGTTGAGATCGTCAGTGACGTACCGAAAGGCGCGAAGAAGGTAAAGCCGAAGCTGAGTACCTCGTAGTTTGGAGTCCCCGCTTCAGCGGCTTGCCGCGAGACTCCTCGATGAAACCGAGCCAGCTAAAGCTGGTACTCTAAACGAATCATGAACGAAACCTGCGAAAGGGCTGAAAAGTTTCTAGGTGAGTTGCTGGGCGATCTCGGATTAGATCTGCGTGTTTCGAGCGAGATCACGGACGAAGGCTGTCTCCTGAATCTCAGCGGAAACGATGTCGGTCTTGCTCTGGCAGAAAACGGGGAGATGCTTGACGCATTTGAGACGCTGCTGTTTCAGATCATGGGTCGCGAACTCGACCGCGAGCACCGCATCATTTGCGATGCCGATGGTTTCCGCCAAACACGTAAGGCCGAACTCCACGCTATGGCGCGGTTTGCTGCCGACCAGGTGCGCAAGAACGGCAGGCCCTTCACTTTTGGCGTTCTGAACTCAACCGAGCGTCGAATTATCCATCTCACGCTTCAAAGGGATGACGATCTCGATACCGAATCGGTCGGGGCCGGGCGCGACCGTCGTTTGCAGGTTCGATTAAAATAGATCAACGACAGAGGGCAGATACACAGAGGGAAAGAATGTTTCTTTCTCTGTGCCTCTGCGTCTCTGTGGTGAAATAGAAGTGATGGCGGATACCATAGTCGCATTGGCAACACCGACCGGCCGCAGCGGGATCGGTGTGATCCGGCTGAGCGGCAGGGATTCTCTTTCGATCGCCTCAACAATGGCGGGCGATCAAGGTGAGTTCCAACCCCGGCATGCCCACCTCGTAGAGCTTACCGATCCGCAAACGTCAGAGTTGATCGACCAAGCAGTACTTACCTACTTCAAGGCTCCGAATTCATTTACGGGCGAAGACGTTGTCGAAATAAGCTGTCATGGCTCGCCGGTGTTACTTCGTCAGGTGATCGACATTTGTCTGCGTGAAGGGGCGCGAATGGCCGAGCCAGGTGAGTTTACGCTGCGGGCCGTCGCAAATGGCAAGATGGACCTCTCGGAGGCGGAGGCGATCCGGGACCTTATCGACGCCCAGACAACAGCATCCGCGCGGCAGGCCGTGCGGCAGATGCGCGGCGAATTTTCGCATCAGCTTCAGCCGATCAAAGATGAACTGTTGGATGTGATCGTGGTGCTCGAATCAGCGCTCGAGTTTGTCGAAGACGACCTACCGGAAACGCAAACAGAATCAATACGGCGGCGAATGGTGAAGGTTGCCGCGGACGTCGGGAGGATCGCTGCAACGTTCAAAGCCGGTAAATTGATACGTTACGGGCTCCGCGTAGCACTAGTCGGGAAGCCAAACGTTGGGAAATCGAGTCTTTTTAATGCGCTGCTCGGCAGCGACCGCGCGATCGTTACCGAAATCGCTGGAACCACGCGTGACCAACTTCATGAAAGGCTGACGATCGGCGATATTCCGATCTCACTGATCGACACCGCCGGCCTTCGCGATACAGGAGACACGGTGGAGAGTATCGGTGTCGAACGCTCGAAACGCACGATGGCTGATGCAGATCTTGTTTTGGTTCTATTCGATGCATCCGAAAAATTGACCGAAGAGGACCTCGATATTGCCGAGAGCGTGTCCGAGCTAAATCACATTTTCTTGATAAACAAGATCGACAAAGTTTCGCGGGAAGAACTGAAAAGTTTCCAATCGCAAATCGCACATCGAAGATCTAAAATCGAAAGGATTTCTGCCAGGACCGGCGAAGGGCTAGATACACTTAAGAAAGCTATCGTCGAACCGTTTGCACCGGCGGACGTGTCATCGAATGGATTTCTTGTAACTGACGCCCGGCATCATGACCTGTTAACGCGCGCAAAGGCGGAAATTGAACAGTCGATCGAGCTGCTCGATCAAAAGCAAAGCGAGGAGATCGTGCTCGTCGGCCTGCACAACGCGCTGCGATACTTAGGCGAGGTCACGGGCGAAACCACTACGGAAGATATGCTGACCCGCATTTTTTCCACGTTTTGTATCGGCAAATAAGATGAAACTCAGGATCAGAGGAAATTCGATAAGACTCCGGCTCACGCAAAGCGAGGTGGTGCAGTTGGCCACAGAGGGGCACGTTCAGAATGTGACCTCGTTTGGAAACGCGGAGTTAAAATACGCCGTCGTCACCAGCAATAGCGAAAGAATGGAAGCCGATCTTCGGGACAACGAGATCACCGTCTGTGTTCCGCAGCCCATGATCGCCGAGTGGGCGGCTTCCGAACAAATCGGCATCGCGGAAAGCCAGGCTGTTCGTGATGATGAGTTGCAGATCCTCGTTGAGAAAGACTTTGCCTGTATAAAGCCCCGGCACGGAGAGGAGGATTCGGACACATTTACGAATCCTCTCGCTGCGGGGAACGGATGAAAAAGATAGAGGGTTTCGTACTCAACGGTGGAATGTCATCCCGGATGGGGACGGCCAAGGGCGTACTTCAGATCGGTGAACATACTCTCACGGAATACGCAGCGAATGCTCTCCGCGCAGTTTGTGGCCGCGTCTGCATTGTAGGTGGGGAATTGATTCTCGACGGCGTTGAGACAGTTCCCGATGTAGACTGGAAGGGAAGAAATGAAAAGGCTTCTATCTTCGGCCTGCGCTCTGCTTTGCTTCATTGCAATACAAAATATGCCGCCGTTCTCGCATGCGACATGCCGTTCGTGACAGGCGAAGTGTTTGAGCGGTTAGCCGCCAGAATAGGCCTTCTCGAAAATGGTCAATCGGATGTAATCGTCCCGTCGGATATTAACGGATGGCTGCAACCGTTGTGCGCGGTCTACGAGCGCGACAGAGCGCGAATCGTTATCGAAGAGTATCTAAACACAGGAGAGTTGAAGTTGCGAGGGTTTGTCAGCCGGTTGCGCGCCCATGCGATCAGCTCGGCAAGCTTTGCAGACCTCGAAAACGCAGATCACCTCTTCATGAATATCAATACACGCGAGGACCTGGCGGAAGCTGTCAGAAAAACTGCATGAGTGATATAGTTATGAAAAAACCATTGGAGGCACTGCCGGTATAGGGTAACATTTCGGTTGATCTTATAAACGTCTGAGGTGATGGAGCCCTACATGACCATGGAGAACAGAGGAGACGAGCGAAAACCGTTCAGAGCTGAGATCGTTTTGGAATTCGCGTCCGGAAAACGTCAGGAGCGCATCAGCGATATCAGCGCCGGCGGATGTTATGTCGAATCGATCATCAGCGTTCAGGTGGGAGACGAGATCAAGGTTGAACTCCTTGCACCTAACGGCGACCGTTTGCCGTTCACCGGTCAGATCGCCTACCACTTTGACGGCATGGGATTTGGTGTTAAATTTACAGACCTCACCGACGAGCAAAAGAAGTTTCTAGAAAAGATCACCGGAGACGCGAACGCGTAGTGAGGTATACAAATGCCGATAAGCACTGATGATCTCGAAACCGCGGTATCGCTTGAAAGCAGCCGGACGGGTATCGTTGAAGAGCCGCCATTTCGAATTCTCGTTCTCGGCAATTGGAGCGGCACTGGGGCGAAGGAGCGCGAAGTTGATGAACGAAAACCCATCGAGATCGATCGCGACGAATTTGACGATGTATTCGCAAAGGTTGGAGTAGCCGTTGAACTCGATTTCCCGGACGGCACTATAATCCCGCTTGAATTTGGTTCACTCGATGATCTACATCCTGACGTTATCTTTCAGAAAGTTCCGATGTTTTCGGAACTGCGAGATCTGCGAAAACGGCTTAAGGATGAGAACTCGTTTTATTCCGCATCTCGTGAGGTCCGCGACCGGTTCAACATCCAACGCGAAGCAGAGCGGGCACCCGTCGAGGCAGAGGTTCCACCGGCAGAAGACCTCCTCGGCGCGATACTTTCACAACCATCCGGAGGGGCGCCCGCACCGAAGCCGCGAACATCCAGCGATCTTGGAAATCTGATCAGCGATCTCGTGCGTCCGCATCTTGTCTCCGTGGATGAGAATGAACAAGTGGGAATGCTCCGCGCCGTTGATGAGGCAACCAGCGGTTTGATGCGCACCATATTGCATCATAGAAAATTTCAGGAGCTCGAAGCTGCGTGGCGCGGATTGTATTTCCTGGTCCGTCGAACCGAAACATCGACCGATCTGAAGATCTTTATTCTGGATGCTTCGAAAGCCGAGCTTTCCGATAACCTCAAATCTGCCAGCAAGTTAGACGAAACAGTTCTGTACCGTTATTTGATAAAAGATGCTCACGACGCAGATCCCTGGGCACTGGTTGTCGGCAATTATGCATTTATGCCGAACGTCGATGACATTGCCACATTGATGCGCATATCGAAGATCTCAGCGACGGCCAACGCTCCCTTTATTTCGCATATGCGTCCTGAAGTTGTTGGAGTGCATTCGCTCGCTGAGAAAAATAACGTGCGCGAATGGGACCTCTCAGGCGACCGCGATGCAGGGAAACTTTGGGCAGCGCTTTGCTCGCAGACGGAGTCGCAATACCTAGGGATGACGATACCGCGATTCCTTGCGCGTCTTCCTTATGGGAATGATACAGATCCACTGGAAACTTTTTCATTCGAGGAGTTCGAAGGCGCACCCGTGCACGATCAGTATTTATGGTCGAACACGGCTTTCATCGCTGCTCAACTCCTCGCCGAAAGCTACAGTGCATATGGATGGGAAATGGGACGCGCGCTCAAGCAGGATGTCGAAGGACTGCCGATGCACATTTACAAGGAAGACACCGAAACGGTTTTCAAACCTTGCGGCGAAGTCCTGCTGACCGAGGACGCCTGCAACAAATTGATGGCCCACGGCCTCATGCCGCTCGTATCGTACAAGAACGCCGACCGTGTGAAATTAGCAATGTTTCAGTCGATACCCGGCACAGCATTGAAAGGAATGTGGCACTGATCAATCGAGCGGAACTATTGGCAAACATCCGGCATTCAACTACAATCTAAAGTTCGGCAAAGCGGCGATGCCGCTATTTTTTGTTTGCGACTTGCGATGTTCGACGAAACTTTTGATGTGATCGTAATAGGTGCGGGGCACGCGGGCTGTGAGGCCGCCTCGGCAGCGGCGCGCCTGGGTGCCGAGACCGCCCTAGTGACGATCAATCTTGACCTGATCGGACAGATGTCATGCAATCCTGCCGTCGGTGGGATCGCCAAAGGGCATGTTGTTCGCGAGATCGATGCACTCGGAGGCATTATGGGCCGCGTGATCGATCGGACGGGAATTCAGTTTCGATTGTTAAATCGTTCGCGAGGACCGGCTGTACAGTCCCCTCGTGCCCAGGCTGATCGGAGCTTATATCGAACAGAGATGCGTCGGGTGCTTGAAGCCACCCCGAACCTGAACCTCCGTCAAGGTGTGGTTGTCGACCTAATTGTTGATAACAATGTGGTTATTGGGATCGAAATGGAGGACAGCCGGCGGTTCGGTTCGAAGGCTGTGGTTGTGGCGACCGGGACATTCCTGAACGGCACTATCCATGCCGGCCGGCGGACGTTTTCTGCAGGACGGGCAGGCGAGCCGGCGTCGATTGAATTGGCAGAAGCCCTCAAGGGCCACGGATTTCCGGTAGGACGATTGAAAACTGGAACGCCGCCGCGTCTTGACGGGCGGACAATCGATTGGGACGCCTTCGAACCCCAGCCGCCGGATGAAAAGCCAGTCGCATTCTCGTTCGCGACTGAGCGGATCCAGCAACCGCAGATCCAGTGTTTTATCGGATATACAAGCGACAGACTTCACCAAGCGATCCGCGATAATTTGTATCAGTCACCTCTGTACTCCGGTAAGATCAAGGGGATCGGGCCTCGCTATTGCCCATCGATCGAGGACAAGGTTGTAAAGTTCGCAGATAAGGACAGGCACCAGCTATTTCTTGAGCCTGAAGGACATAACACGCACGAAGTGTATCTGAACGGCTTTTCAACGTCGCTTCCTTCGGCGCTTCAGCTCGAATTGCTGCAGATGATCCCAGGGTTTGAACAGGTCCGGATCATTCGTCCCGGCTATGCCATTGAGTATGATTTTGTCGATCCGCGGGAGCTGCGGCCAACTATGGCATCCACACGAATGGACGGGTTATTTCTCGCAGGTCAAATCAACGGAACTACCGGTTATGAAGAGGCCGCCTGTCAGGGTTTGCTTGCAGGTATTAACGCGGCGTTTTCAGTCCAGGGACGCAAGCCGTTCGTACTAGATCGGAGTGAGGCCTATATCGGAGTTCTGGCGGACGATCTTATTCAGCATGGCGTGGACGAACCATATCGTTTGTTTACATCGCGAGCAGAGGCGAGATTGACGCTGCGACACGATAACGCGGATCAGAGACTGTCTCCTAAAGGCCGGGAGGCGGGACTGGTCGGTGATTCGGATTGGCAGCGTTTCAATAAAAAGCGCGATCGCCTTGCGATGCTCCGGAACACACTCGATAACACCCGCTTCAAGCGTTCGTCGGTAGAGTACGCAGCGATCGCGGAACTGCTAGGCGCGGATCTCGGGGACGCTTTTACGCTATCACAGCTTTCTATGCGGCAAGGTGTGCGGCCAGGGTTGATTCACCGGATGCTGCCTGGCGAAATTAGCAGTGAGGTGAAATTGGCGGATCTTGAGACCGCGCTGGCCGACTCACTTTATTCCGGCTATATCGAAAAACAGAAACTAGCAACCGAGCGAGTGAACCATCATGATTCGCTTAGGATCCCAGAAAGGTTCCAATTCAATACCGTCAGCGGGCTTTCCAATGAGATGGTGGAACGTCTCGAACGCGCCAGTCCGAGAAACTTCGGGCAGGTGCGGAAGATCCATGGCCTAACCCCAGCAGCAGTTTCGACTGTTTTGGTTCATCTGACCGCTCAGAAGCCTCAAGCATTGTCAAAGAATTAGCTCGTTGAGCCTGCTGCTTGTGGAACGTTCCACATTCGAAGTTTAGCTGCCGGGTCCCCGTGTGTTAGATTATTCCTTCGTTCCTCACAATGGGCAGAATAATAGCAATCGCAAACCAAAAAGGCGGAGTTGGAAAGACAACTACTGCGATA
This sequence comes from Pyrinomonadaceae bacterium, assembly GCA_035250805.1. GTDB lineage: Bacteria > Acidobacteriota > Blastocatellia > Pyrinomonadales > Pyrinomonadaceae > OLB17. The sequence continues at coordinate 1,875 of DATFEW010000048.1, read as the reverse complement.
AACCTGGCGGCGGCGCTCGCGAAATCCGGAAAAAAGGTTCTTCTGGTCGATGCGGATCCGCAGGGAAACGCGACCTCCGGGGCCGGAATTGCCCGCGCTGTTGGCCGCAAATCGCTTTACCACGCCTTGATCTCTGGAAATTCTGTGCGTGAACTAGTCCTGCCGACTGAGATCGAGTCGCTATGGGTCCTGCCCTCCGATAAGAATCTTGCCGGGATCGAAATTGAGTTTGCCGAAGACGAGGACAGAGGCAAAAAGCTAAAACCGCTGCTGAATTCCGTCCGTGAATATTTTCACTACGTGATCGTAGATTGTCCACCAAGCCTCGGAATTCTTACCGTCAATGGACTTACGGCCGCAGATTCACTGCTGGTGCCGATACAGTGTGAGTATTTTGCCCTTGAGGGTGTAACGGAGCTTTTTGAGACATTAGCGCGGCTTAAGCGCGAACTCAATCCGGATCTGACAATCGAGGGCCTTCTGCTAACAATGTACGACGAACGGACGAACCTTTCCTCCGCAGTTGCAAAAGACCTTCGCGATTTTTACGGTCCGCAGGTGTTGAATACGGTGATTCCGCGCAACGTTACGCTCGCGGAGGCACCGAGCTTCGGAAAGCCCGTAATGCTATACGATCCGAGGTCGCGCGGGGCGCAGAGCTATCAGGAACTCGCTAAGGAGATATTAGAACATGGCTAAACAAGCTCTTGGCAGAGGTTTAAGTGCTTTACTTGGAGAGGATACGGCGATGATGCCCGGGTCTACGCCGAACGAGATAGATATGGATCTGATCGAACCAAATCCGGAGCAACCTCGAACGCGGTTTGCCGAAGCTCCGTTGGACGAACTCGCACAATCGATCGTTGCGAACGGGATAGTTCAGCCAATCGTTGTTCGGAAAGCCAGTGGGCGTTATCAGATCGTTGCCGGCGAAAGGCGCTGGCGAGCCGCCCAGCGCGCCGGGCTTAGAAAGATACCTGTGACGATCAAGGATGTTTCGGACGAGAAGTTGCTTGAGCTCGCATTGATCGAAAACATTCAAAGACAAGAGCTGAACCCGATTGAAGAAGGGCGGGCATACCGCAAACTTATTGACACGATTGGGCTTACGCAAGAGCAGGTGTCTGAACGTGTTGGCAAAGAACGTACTCTGATCGCGACGACGCTTCGGCTTTTGAAATTGCCGAGTGATATACAGGGCCTGATCGAAGAAGGCAAGCTTTCTGCGGGCCACGGCCGCGCGCTGCTTTTGAACGACGACGTTACGGTTCAAAAGCGCGTCGCCCGGGCGATCATTGAAAAGCAAATGTCGGTTCGTGAGGCCGAGCGTGCAATGAAGTCGGCGGGAACTGCGAACAGTGCAACCGGCGCGAAGCGTTCGATCATTACGAAGGACGCGAACATCAGAAGCGCGGAGACGAAGTTAATGCGCGCTTTGGGCACGAATGTGAAGATCTCGCCAAATGTTAAGGGAACCGCCGGCAAAATCGAGATCGAGTACTACAACCTGGATGATCTGGATCGGCTTTTTCAAATCCTGGTGAACACAAAGGAGGGCTAAGCGTTGACAGCAAAGCGGTTAACGGAAATGGTCGCATGCGCCGGTTGAGTGGCTAAACTCGCACCGCGCGACCTGGCTCAAGTTTTGAGCAAACTTCCGCATCAACACAACGAGAATGTGATCGTCGGTTTTGACACAGCTGACGATGCGGGAGTCTTTCGCCTTTCCGACGATGTTGCGCTCGTGCAGACGCTCGATTTTTTCACGCCGGTTGCTGACGATCCGTTTGTTTACGGACAGGTCGCCGCTATAAATTCGCTGAACGATGTTTATGCGATGGGCGGGAAACCGCTCTCGGCATTGTCAATCGTGTG
>DATFEW010000030.1:0-2822 GCA_035250805.1 Pyrinomonadaceae bacterium | reverse complement strand
TAACATAAATTATCGCCCCCAAAAACAGCGCCTTCTCTGCAGTCGGAACCCGTGGATCCTTCAGTAACCGGCCGAGCAGAGTCACCATGTTCGGAAGGAACATCAGAAAGTTGCGCATCCGCCCCTTCGCCTCGCGGCGCTTAACTCGCGTGTTCGGCTTTTCGATAGTATTGATTGCCATCCGAATCCTTTTCCTTAAGTCTGGAACAACCATGGGTTAAGTGCAAGTTTATGGGAGATGCGTTGTATGGTAAATTCGGTTCGGAGTTCCAGCTTTAGCTGGCATTCTTGTAACCAAGAGCCAGCTAAAGCTGGAACTCCAAACTTATGATCCTCCAACAGATCCGACAACGCGCAGCAGCCGATCAGCAACATATCATCTTGCCCGAGGGAGATGACCCCCGTACCATTCAAGCCGCTGAGATCTGCGTTCGCGACCGCGTAGCTAAAATAACCGTCATCGGTAACGAAGAGGCGGTGCGTTCCGTCGCAACCGAAACAGGAGCGAACTTGAACGGTGTCGACATTCTCGATCTTCAAAAGTCAGCCGATTTCGGAAAGATCGCAACGTTGTATTACGAATTGCGAAGGTCGAAGGGAAACACGCTGGAGGAATCGGAAGAGGCGGTGAAAGATCCGCTCTATTTCGGGAACCTGCTTGTGCGCAACGGCAAAGCCGATGGGACCGTTGCCGGTGCCACGAACACGACAGCCCACACCGTTGCCGCTGCCATCAGGTGCATTGGCGTTCGTGAAGGTTTCAAGATCGTCTCGTCGTTCTTTTTGATGGTCGTGCCGGACAAGAAATTCGGCGCAAAAGGGGCGATGATCTACGCGGACTGCGGCGTTGTGATCGATCCTGACGTTAATGAGCTCGCTGAGATCGCCATCGCGTCGGCCGAATCATGCAGAGCACTTTTGCAGGTGGAACCCCGCGTCGCGATGCTTTCGTTCTCGACGAAAGGAAGTGCGAAACACCGCCTGATCGACAAAGTTATCGAGGCAACAAAGACCGTTCGGGTGCGTATGCCGGATCTCGCGATCGATGGGGAGCTCCAGGCAGATGCTGCGCTCGTTCAGTCGGTGGGAAACTCAAAATCTCCCGGCTCGCCGGTCGCGGGCCGTGCGAACGTCCTCATATTCCCGGACCTTAACGCCGGCAACATCGCATATAAACTCACCGAACGTCTCACCGGCGGAACGGCGATTGGTCCCATCCTCCAAGGCCTCGACCGCCCATGCAACGACCTTTCCCGCGGCTGCAAAGTCGAGGATATCGTCGATGCGGTCGCTATTACAGCCGTACAGTCGCAGGCAAGAAAGGGAAATTAATTTTTCAGTAATCGTGCTGTCAGTCCCCAACCGAACCGTTGATCGTCCGTCAAGGCGATCACCAGTTCATTCGTTCCGGGACGCAGCCGAAGATAGACACTTTCAAATCCGGGCTTCACAAAGCCCATATATTCGGGGTGACGGCTTTCAAAACCATTGTTCCCTTGATAAACCGGTTCGCCGTTTAGAAAGATCTTGACTTCGTCAGAATATCCAAGCTCAAGCCGTGCGGCTCGCGCATCCGCGGAATTAATGTTTGTGCGCAAAAGTGCTGTCCGGGCGCCCCGAACCGCCGCGAATTGCCGGTTCAGAATGACGAGTCCATTCTCTTCGACTTCGATCCGTTTCCAGCCCTTGAGGTTCTCCGCGCCATACTTCATTTCAGTTGCCGCCGGGAAAGGTCCAACAGCTTCCCAATCGGTAAGGGTCTCCGCCGCTTGCAAAATTGGCGCCTCACTGCTCGACGATGCAACTATCGGCGCTGGCCGGACCGAAACATTGCTTAGCGCTGCCGCCCACTCGGTCGGCTTTTCGTTGACGCGTGCCCAAAACCCAACCGTTCCCGTTTTTGCAGGACCTCGAAGCCGCGAAACCGCCAGAACCGGTATTTTGCCGCCGTTGATGAAAACCGCAAGCTTTGGGCCGATGATCTCCACCCGCACCCGAGTCCATCGGTTTCGCGGCAGATCGATGGTCGAATTGAACTCGGGATAAAGCTGCCAGGTCGAGCTTGCATTTATGCGAGGAGCATACTGAAGGGCGTTGTAGAGTCCTGACCGGTGCACGCGAAAGTAGATATTTTCATGGTTCGTCCCGGACGCGCGACGAAAAATAACCGCCACGAAATTTCCTTTCTCCATCGGGGCAACGTCAAATTCAACCGTGCCATCGGCAAACTCAACCCCTCTCCGAATGACCTGCGTGTTATTGCGAAGCCACATCCCCCGCCTGCCGGCAAAATCGGAGAACTGGACGTCGCTGGCTCGTTCAGCGCTGTCCACGTACCACTCGCCGTTGGAGCCCTCGACGGAAAACCCGATATTTTGCCCCGTCACAGAAGAAACCAGCCAAAGAATACAAGCGATCGCAACGATTCGTACTGCAACACATCTGGAATTCATATGAACACCATTATATTTCGTGCGGTTTCGTTAAGATTGAACGTTCTTGCTGTTCTTAAGATACTCGCCCGGCGTGACTTTCATCAGGCGCAGAAAATGACGGTGGAAATGGCTCTGGTCGGCAAAGCCCACCAGCACGGCAGCTTCGGCAACAGTCCGTCCACGTCTGATCCATTCCTTACCTGCGGAAATTCTGACACTCGTTTGGAACGCATGGGGCGGCATCCCGACCGTTCTGGAGAAAACCCTTGCGAGGTGAAATGGGCTGAGGGCCGTCAGTATACCCAGCTCCCGCAGCGAAATGTTCCGTTCGTGATGCTCTGTGATGTAATCTCGAGCGATCCGGATCGCAGCGGGCTCATTGCCATT
>DATFEW010000008.1:0-6971 GCA_035250805.1 Pyrinomonadaceae bacterium | reverse complement strand
GATGGCCCGAAAAATAGGGTTGTGGATGGCGGCTACGGGCGTTTTCTTCAACCTTTCAAGCTGGCTGGTTCGCTGGGTCAACGCATACGCGCGCGAGATCGCGATGCTCCGGGCGGGCGGCAGCGAGGAAACTCCGTGGGTGTTTCGTTACGTTCCCTTCGCGAATCTTTACGATCTAAGCCTTGCGTTTGCATTTGGCGCGGGACTCGCGACCCTCCTGCTCGCCCGCAAAAAGAATTTTCAGGTACTCGCGGCATTTACGTTGCCACTGGCCGCATTGATCCTGACACTGGCGCGTTTTATCGGCAGCGAGTTCATCGATCTTCCCCCTGTTCTCGATTCATACTGGCGGCCCATCCACGTCGGCGTAGCGTCTTTAAGCTACGGCGTCGCACTAGTTTGCTTTGCGGTCGCAGTCATTTATTTGCTTAAAGCTGGAACCAAGGTCGAACGCTTGGCCATCTGGTCGAGCATCTTCGGCTTTGCTGTCATCGCATCTATCAGCAAATTTTCCGTTCTTACCGGATTCGTTTATCGTGCAGGTCTTTTCGTTCCGAATGAGGCGGGCGGCAAGCCATTTTCGGCACCCTTCCGGATCGAGATACCTAATACTGGAATTGTTCTGGCCGTTGCGGGAATTTTGCTGGGAGCCGCCGCTATCATATTAGCGATCTACTATTTCAAAGAAAATGAAAGTATCCGCAAGGCCGGCATGTGGGTACTTAAGGTCGCTTTTGTCGCCCAGATCATTTCGATCGTGATGTTCGTCTCCGGAATTAAGTCGATGGAAAACGTAGAAGCGAATCTGCGAGCCCAACTCGAAGCAAAACCGACCCAATATGTTACAGCCGGCCGGGCGATCGCCGAACGTCAAGATCTTTCTGCGAGGGAGTTTGCCGCGCTTACGCCAATTCAGCTCGAACAGATGTCGCGACAGTATTTGGCGGTGAACGGGCCGAAATTGTACTTGAGTCTGAATACGAATCCCGTTGAGTTCGCAGGAATGCTCACCGCGCTTGCGGGAACCTTCTTTGTACTCTTGTTCAGTTTCAGGACCGAGAAGCTCAGAGACCGCCTGCCGAGCCTAGAGTCGCTCGATCAATTGATGTACAAGACCGCGTGTCTCGCCTTCGCAGGACTCGCCATGCTTCTGATCACCGGCGCGATTTGGGCGAACGAATCGTGGGGACGTCCGTGGGGATTTGATTCGAAGGAAACCGGTGCGCTCGTGGCGTGGTTAACGTATGCAGCTTTTCTCCATACGCGGATCTCGCGCGGTTGGAGCGGGAAGAGTTCAGCCTATTTTGCCATCGCCGGGTTTTTGTTTGTCATCTTCACATACCTTGGCGTCAGCTATTTGCTGCCGGGTTTACATAGTTATGCATGATCTCGGAGGACACTATGAAGCAACGAATACTAATTATTTCTGTTTTGTGTCTCGCAATAGCAGCCGCGTTTACGACCACAGCTTTTCTTTACCGCCCGGCTGAGGCACAGCGTTCGGCCGGGACACGATTTGATTATGCGGTGATCAACGGAAGTTACTCGCCTTATCCGCCCGAGGGCCCAAGCATGGTTTCTTCTGCCGTAAACATTTGCTATGCACTCGGGAACGGCTGTCAAAACGAAGAGGTAAAAGTTGAGGTTGGTATCGCCAAATTCCTTCAGGATGAGCGACTGGAGAATAACGTCAGAACCAGAGGCCTCGCCCAGGAAAGGGCAACGCAGCTTAGCTACTCAAAAGCGATCGCGAAATTGGGCAGCGAAGGTTGGGAGATGATCTCAGCCCCCGGGATCGAATTCGATATCTATTACACGAATCCACAAGGCATGCCGACCGTAAAGGAGGGCAACAGAAATGCTCGGCAACATATCTGGTTCGTTCGAGCCAGACAATAATGCAATGTTACTTTCTTGGCGAAATACGATGCAGAATAACGTAGCCTACTGGATCGTTACCTTCTCGACATCGACCATCGAATATCTTCCGATCCGTCCCCCTTTCGCGATAACCGTTAAGACCCCGCGGTCTACGCTAAATCTTGCAACCTCTAAGATCGGGCGCTCGATCTTTCGACCGTCTTTGAACAGGATAATGAGCTGAACGTTCGCGAGCGGATCCACTTTGGACTCGGTGGACTTGGTCTCTTCTTTAACCGAGTCGACCTCGGTCTCCTTCTTCTCTTCGATTCCGGAAACTGCATCTGGGGGAGGCGTTGAGATCTTCTTGGGCAGAGCCACTTTGGCGTTACGAGTTCGTCGGGGCGGAGTAGTTGTTTTGGCCGACGCCTCGGCGATCGGTTCCCTAATCGAGTCCGTGATAACGACCTCGACCTTCGAAGCTGATTTTGACTCAGATTCGACCCTGGCTGATTCCGTCTCAGTTTCAGACTTCGGCTTTTCTCTTGGTTCGACTTCTTTTGCCGTACTAGTATCAGCAGCAGCTACGGGTGTCTCCGTTTCGTCCCTTACAGATTTTGGAGGCGGCGGCACGATAGTCCCGATCGAATTTACTTTCACGCTGCCGACTGTCTCGCCGATGACTTTAGGAACTTCCGGTTCGGTGGCACCGCCGCTTACAGCCACAAAGCTTCCCGCAAACTTCACTCGAAACAAGGCCGGTTCGTCGTTAGGTGTTCTACCCTGGATCCTTAATAGAAGCTTTTCAGGTTTACGGAGATAAATAACGCGGCCTGTTTCTACCTCGCCAAAGTCGGGATAAACCACGACTTTCGTCAAAGGGCGGAGTCCGTTTTGGAGGAATACGTCCACATCGCCAGCGAAATTCTTTGTCATCAGATTGACGAAGACATCACCCTGGCTTCCTTCGAACCAATAGTAATAGGTCGTCAGGCGCGAGTCGCCAATATCACGGGGTCTTATGGCGCCCGATAGCTCATTGGTTGAAATTGGGGTTGGAAAATCAGGGAGCGTAGATTGCGCGTATACAACTGGCGCTGCCAGAAACAAGAGTGCGATCGAAAACGCCGATAAAACCAAGCGAGTAATTACTACCGATCCCATGCTGCTACTTAAGCTCCTTTCTCAGATGCACTAACCGTGAGGTTTCGTTGTAACCCAGTCCTTTGTGGACGAGCAGGCTAAGTTCGTTACCGATCTCCGCGTCCGACGCCATTTCTTCACAGCCTTTCTCACTTGCCCAATTTTCGGCGATCCTGACTAGCTCACGTCCGATCCCGCGTCCTCGAACATCAGGTTCAACATACCAGCCTTCAAGATATCCGACATGATCAGTATGACAGTCTTCAACGAACGGCCGAATGCTTACTTCGAGAAATCCGATCAGGCGGCCTGATTCATGCTCGGCAACAAGAACAAATTGCGAGTCGGGATGGTTGATAATTTCAACCATTTCCGATCTATGATCTGCGTCGCTCGTCGCGTCCCAAAGCTGCTTTCTTAAGCGGAGCCATTCGTTGAGATCCGGCTCGCGAAGCGGACGAACACTATAGCGAAACTCGCTCATTAAAACGAGATTCTAACAGTGTTGATCACACTAACCAACATGCTTATACGAAAAAGCCGCGGCAAGCGACGCGGCTTTGATCAAGCACAATAGTTTGAGCCAACACGTCTATCCAGCTTTCGCCGCTTGAGCCTTGTCCTGAAGAATTTCAAGCGCCTTTTTCAACTGTATATCTTCCTGAACAACAGGCTTCGCCTTTGGCGCAGGAGTTGGAGTCACCTGGGGATCCTGCAGATTCTCCTTTTGCTGATCGATCAGCTCATCCACTTCCACCGGGGCAGGCGTTTCAGGCCGTTTCACCTCAACCGACGGCTTAATACCGGTTGACTGGCGGTCATCGCCGAGAAACGGCACGCCGCTCGCCGACGCCCACTTAGCCACGGTCAACAGAAGCCCGTCACCCCCGCGCAGTGTGAAAAGCTGCTGCTCGGTACCGGCACCGAAACTACGTTCACCAACAACCTCCCCGCGTTTACGTTCCAAGACGGCCGACGCTACCGCCTCTGCAGCCCCCGCTGTACCAAGATCTATCAGTACGACCAATTTTCCGTCATACACCGCTTTAGACGGATCCGCGGCATACAACTTTTTCACCACGCCGTCTTTGCCGATGATCTTCGCGATCTCTCCGTTTCGAATAAATAGATTGGCCGTCGCGACACCTTCGTCAAGCGTTCCGGTCGCGACACCCCGAAGATCGAGAATGATCTTCTCCGCCCCCTGCTTCGTAAGATTCGAAATATGCGTTTTTATGTCATTGGTCTCACCATTCTCGAGGCTGTATACCTTTATAACGCCGATCCTGCCCGGTTCCATCCTGGATTCGACGGGCGGCGTTTTATACGCACCACGAGTGACCTTGATCGTCAGCGGCTTTTCGCCGGGTCGGAGCACTCTAAGATTGACCGCAGTACCCGGGTCACCATTTATCAGCTGTTTCGCGTCGTAAAGCGAGATGTCTCGAGTAGCTTTGTTCTCGATATACTCGATCAGGTCGCCGATCTTGAGCCCAGCTTTTTCAGCATTGGATCCTTTGACAACCGATACCACGTACAAGTACGAGAACTGTGACAATTCGGCGCCGATGCCAACCTTATTCAACGACTTGTTCGAGTTGAATTCCCTAACTTGTTCCGCGGTTAAATAGGATGAATACGGATCCAGTCCTCCTACAAGTCCGCGAAGCGCGCCGAAGCGTACCTTTTCGAGGTTTGGTTCGTCCACGTAGTCGTTCTGTATATGCTTGAGCACGGATTCGAAGATCCGCATCTGGGCTGTCGAATCGTTGATCGGTTGCTGGGCACGGGTCCACGGGCTAAGCATGCCGCCAACTACGGCGTAGATGGCGATAACGCCCGAAATAACAAGAACCGAAACCTTACCGCGAAATGTCATAAAATACCTCGTATAATGGCGAAAACCGCTATCTGCTAATTATCCGATACGATTACGCTGCGTGCAAGAAAAAGAAACACCGAATGAACCCCAATTTGCAGACCTTCCCTCCGTCGGGCGTATAGTTGCGCTCGATCCCGGTACCAGAAGGGTCGGCGTTGCGATCTCAGATGAGGATCGTGTAGTGGCTACCCCGCTGCCGCGAATAGACCGAACTTCATGGAAGAAACTGCTGTCAGAGATCAGGCGACTACTGCAGGAATTCGATGCAAAAGCACTAGTTATTGGTTTGCCGCTGGAATCGGATGGGAAAGAAAGCAAAATGTCTTTCGAAGCTCGAAATATGGCGAGGAAAATGAGTCTTTCCCTGAAAGTTCCCGTCTTCCTGCAAGACGAGCGGGTCACGAGCTACGAAGCCAAACGACGATTATGGGATCGGGGCGTCGCGGACACCAAAGATCTTGTGGACAGTCAAGCTGCGGCCGTGATCCTTGGTGACTTCCTTGACCGGCTTAAGTCTTCTTAGCAGAAGCCCGCATCTTAGTAAGGGCGACAGGAGCAACGCACTTGTCTCAAGCGGAATTACTTGGGTGCAAGCACCACAAGCGACTTAGTTCCAAGCTGAACTGCGGCCTTCGAAAAAGGAAATACTGCGGGGGCACCTGTTCTCCACGCTTCGAATTGATCCTTGTAATACTGCGATTTTGGATCCCCGCTTTGCCCGAGCGGGATAACGAGACGCGTTGCATCCCAGTTGCCCGGGCTCGCGATATGCCGCATGGAGACCGCCGACGCCACGTTTGGAGTTTGTCCGCTTCCTAATAGCGGCGTTTTCGGCGCGGCGAACTGCCCGCCGATCAGTGGTGCCGCCGTCAATGGATGATTAAATCTTGCCTCGTTGACGGTTCCCCACACCCATTTCGACTTATCGCTACCGTAACGGGAGACGAAAACACCCAAAGCTGCAGTCTCACATCCTCGCAACAGACTTCCCCAGTTCGACACTCCTTTTGGCAGCCATCTTTGTGAATTCTCACGAATGGCCCAGTGGAGAACCCTTTCGCGAATAACCGCCGCAGAGACCGGTCTATTATCGTCTGCCATCTTGGTCGCCGTACAGTTCCGTATCTCATTCACGAGCAAGGCGGCGCCAGAATCGGGCGTCATTCTGCCGTCCCACGATCTCAACAACTCAATGTTCTCGGCCGAGGCGGCGTTCAATGCGACGATATCTTTTGCTAGCATTGATAACGGGATGTTGTATGCATCGTGTTGCGCCGCCGTTGCGGAAACGATTGTCGCCTTCGTGTCGGCCTTTAGAAGATCGTACAAACGACGGGCGCGCCATGGCGGCGCGGCATCCCGTGATACCTGCTGATATTTGTAACCGGTGCCGACTATCCGTTGGTTTGCAGTGACGATGAAACCCTCGGTTGGATTGTAAAGATTCGGCAGTTCTTCGAACGGGATCATTCCAGTCCAATCACCGTCTATTGTTGCTCCGTCATACGGAAATGCCCCATCGCCCGTCCGACGGATCGGGATCCTTCCGGCCGCGTACCAGCCGATATTGCCCCTTACGTCAGCAAAGATAAAGTTTTGAGTTGCGCCGCCATAGGTTCGTAGCGCGTTCTTGAAATCGTTCCAGTCTTTTGCTCGATTCAAGCGAAAGAAAGCTTCGAACTCGTTGTTTTTGGGATCGAGCGCAGTCCATTTCAAAGCATATCGCTTTCCGTCCGCTTCGAGTATTACGGGACCGTTCCGCGTCTTTGTTACTTCCACGGTTTCATATGTAATATTCGGACTCAGGGGATTCGCCCGCACACCGATTCGTTCCGTTCGAACTTCTGCATCGGCCCAGCCTTCAGGTGTCTTGTATCTCTTCCCATCGAAGGTCTCCACGTAAAGATCCTGGACATCGGGCCCGACGTTCGTTGCACCCCACGCGATGTTCTCATTATGGCCCAGCACGATGCCCGGAGTTCCGGGAAAAGTCACACCCGCAACTCTTAGATTTGGAGAGGACAGGTGTGCGATATACCAGATACCCGGTGCACTTGGCGTAAGATGTGGATCGTTAGCGAGTATG
>DATFEW010000405.1:0-4902 GCA_035250805.1 Pyrinomonadaceae bacterium | reverse complement strand
GTAGATCTTCGTCGCCTTGCCGTCCGCACCGATCTTCAAGATCTCGGTGTCGCCGTTCTGCGCAGCCCGCGTGGCGAGCCGCAGCTTGTCCGCGTTATCAAAGATCATTCCCTGATAGCGGTCGCGATTCTCACTGATCAGAGTTCGTTCGCCGGTCGAGATCTTTACTTTGTAAAGGTCATGCCATGCCTTATCACGTTCATTGAGTCCGACGTAAATAGCGTCAGGATCAGAATCGGGCACCGCCTGGATCATCGCGCGAACGCCTTTTGCGTCGGTGATGTTTCGCGCGGCAGGAACGTCCGAGCCGGTGGCGGGCTTGTCCACCGGATTGACGGCGTAGACATTGAAATTCTCGTCGCCGCCTTTATCCTGAACGAACAGAATGTATTTGCCGTCCCTCGACCAGAAGTAACTCCGCACTGGCCGGGCCGTATCCGCTGTCATCGGACGCGCGGCAGAGAATGGCTCGTCGACGCCCTTGACCCAGACGTTCATGGTGTCTTTATAAGGTTTAATGAACGAAATATATTTCCCGTCCGGCGATATCTGCGCGCCTGCGTATTCGGGATTTCCGAATATCACCTCCCGATCAATAAGAGGCGGCGTCTGCGCCGAAGCGTTAAACGAAAAACCGACAACACAAAATACAACAACAATTAGTAGGACTAGTTTTTTCATATAGTTTTATTTTCAAAGCGGGTATTACGTTCCACTGCGGCTTGGTGTTCACCAGATCTCATAATTCCAAGTCGGTTTTTTGAATTTACCTTCGGTCCAAAAGCCTTGCCAAAGCTCGATCCGGGGCTCCGAACCTTTTTCCAGAAGTACGGACACCACGTCAAATCTCTGTTTTATTTCTTTCAGTCCGAATAATCTCTTATATACACGTGCGGTCCGAATTATCTGCCGCTGTTTTCTGAGATCGACGGCGGCAAGGGGGCCACCGAACTCCTCGCTGCGCCGCGTTTTGACCTCGATAAAGCAAACGGTTTCACCATCAAGTGCGATCAGATCGATCTCACCCGTCACTTGTACACCTTTCGAATTACGCCCGATCGGCGCCTTAAAATTGGCCATCACGATGCGATATCCTTCACGCTCGATAAATTCAGCGGCAAGTATTTCACCCCGAGTACCGAAGGCACTTGTATGGCGAACGGTTTCGCGTTTATTCTGGCTAATGATCGACAAAAGTTCAGCCATTGTTGAGAGGAATTGATGAAGCCGAATTATATCAAAGTTGTTTCGGGAGCGATAACATTATCATTTCTTGCGGCGTGCGGTTTTGGACAAACCCCTAATCCGACGCCAAACTCCGCGCTTCCGCAGATCGTAAATGTCGAAAAAGCGAACGTTTACAGCATTGATCCAAAAACGCTCCCACCGCCCTTCGCGACGCAAAGCGCGGTACGTATGTCCAGGCAAGTGTCACAACCCGCAGACGCCAAGCTCTACGTGCCGAAAGGATTTAAAGTGAACGTCTTCGCCGAGGGTGGTTTTCGCGAACCGCGGTGGATGGCCCTTGCACCGAATGGTGACGTGTTTTTGGCAGATTCACGCGCTAACTCAGTGATCGTCCTGCGTGATTCGAACAAGGATGGCATAGCCGAGCAGCGATTCGTCTTTTCGGACAAGCTGTCGCAGCCATTCGGTATGGCGTTTCATAAAGATTGGTTCTATGTGGCTAACACAGATTCCGTCGTTCGCTTTAGGTACCGCGCCGGCCAGACGCAGGCCGAAGGCGAGCCGGAACGCCTGGTTGAGTTGACACAAGGCGGTTACCGGCAGCACTGGACACGCAACATCTTATTCTCGCCGGACGGCACCAAGATGTTCGTTTCGATCGGCTCAGCGTCGAACGTCAGCGTCGAAGCGGACCCGCGGCGGGCCGCGATCTCGGTATATGATCCGAACGGAAAGAACCATCGTATCTTCGCGTCCGGCCTGCGGAATCCGATCGGACTTGCTTGGAACCCAAAAACCGGCCAGCTTTGGACTGCAGTAAACGAACGCGACGGCCTGGGTGATGACCTTGTTCCCGACTACGCCACAAGCGTCAAGGAAGGCGGCTTTTACGGCTGGCCGTACTCATACATTGGACAAAACGAAGATCCGCGGAGAAAGGGAGAGAACCCCAATCTGGTCAAGAAAGCGATTGTCCCCGACGTTCTTTTTACATCACACGTCGCTGCACTCGGTATACAGTTTTACACCGGCAAGATGTTTCCGAAGGAATATCAAAACGACGCGTTCGTAGCATTTCACGGTTCCTGGAACCGGCAGAAACTTTCCGGATACAGCGTGGTCCGGATCAAATTCGATGACAAGGGTAAGCTCGAAGGAAATAGTTACGAAAACTTCGTTTCAGGGTGGCTGCCGGATGAGAACTCCAATGAAGTATGGGGCCGGCCCGTTGGATTGCTATTTCTTCCCGACGGGTCGATGCTGATCACTGACGACGGTGGAAGAAAGATCTGGCGAGTCAGCTACGGAAAGTAACTGTAACGCCTGCCCAGGATTGAATAACTCAAAAATGCCTTGTATCCTGGGGGCGTTCGCAACGACAGTGAAGGGAGTCTTTCCGGGTATGAACCTGTTTCGTTTAGTTGTGGTTATCGGTCTGTTCACATTGACGGTATCTGCACAGAAACCTCCCGACAAGACGGTTACGAAGCCAGATTTCACGGGCACGTGGGAATACGTGGAGCGCGATTCTCCGTTTAAGGACAGAGTGCTTGTGATCACACACACGGGCGACGAGATTAGCATGGTAGAAAGCTACGTGTTCAAAAATGACTCGTACACGCAGAAGGCCACGCTATACACGGACAACCGTGGGGAAACGAACGTGAGACATATGCCCGGCGGCGGGCCGCTAAGTGAAATAACATCGAACACCAGTTGGAAGAAAAACAAACTGTTCCGAAAGCTACGTTACGCATATATGATGGAGAATCGGGGCATGCGATATAAAGTGACCGTTGACGAAGAGCAGACTTGGAGCCTCTCAGAGGACGGCGACACCCTCACCGTGAATATAAAAAGCGGCCGCGACGCACCTGCTATCGCTCCGATAGCGATCCCAACCACAGGAAAGGGCACCTACAGGCGGAAGAACTGAGGTAGAGATCTGTCATCAAAACGCCGGTTCTTCGTAGATGCCGTAAACATCACGGAGGGCCACGCTGATCTCTTCAACGGTGGCGTATGCGGCGACGGCGTCGATGATCGCGGGCATTGTATTCTCGTTTGAAGCGGCTGCTTTCTTGAGGCTTTCGAGCGAATTTGCTACCGCACCGTTATCGCGGGTTGCTTTCGTTTGCGCCAAACGCTCGAGTTGATGGTCGCGGACGGTTTCGTCGATCTGAAGGATGTCGGTCTTGTGGATCTCGGCGTCCATCGAGTATTTGTTTACACCGACTATCGTCTGCTCCCCGCGTTCGACAGCCTTCTGGTAGAGGTAGGCTGATTCCTGGATCTCGCGCTGAGGAAAGCCGGCTTCGACCGCTTCGACCATGCCGCCGAAACCGTCAATCTTGTCAAAGTAATCAAAGCACCCGTCAATCATTTTTTCCGTCAGCGATTCAAGGTAGTAACTACCGCCGAGAGGATCTACCGTGTTCGCTACGCCGGTCTCCTCTGCGATGATCTGCTGCGTGCGGAGAGCGATCAACGCCGCTTCATCGGTCGGCAGGGCAAGAGCTTCATCGTAGGAATCGGTATGAAGTGATTGCGTCCCGCCCAGCACGCCCGCAAGCGCCTGGATCGCGACGCGGGCGATATTGTTTAGCGGCTGTTGGACGGTGAGTGATACTCCGGCCGTTTGAGTGTGAAACCGAAGCTGCATCGTACGAGGATTTTGGGCCACGAAACGTTCCCTCATCGTTCGCGCCCAAACGACTCGCGCCGCACGGTATTTCGCGATCTCTTCAAAGAAATCATTGTGAGCGTTAAAGAAGAAGGACAGACGCGGGACAAATTCGTCAACGTCCATGCCGCGATCGATGCCATACTGAACGTACTCAACGCCGTCGCGCAGCGTGAAGGCAAGTTCCTGGAGTGCGGTCGCCCCGGCCTCACGGATATGGTAGCCGGAGATCGAGATCGGATTGTATTTCGGCACGTGCTTGGTAGTGTACTCGAAGGTGTCGATCACCAGCTTCATCGCCGGCTTGATCGGGTAGATCCATTCTTTTTGCGCGATGTATTCCTTGAGAATATCGTTCTGCAGCGTCCCGGAGATCTTTTTGAAGTCGGCGTTCTGTTTTTCGGCCACGACGAGATACATCGCAAGAAAGATCGGGGCCGGTGCGTTGATCGTCTGCGAAACCGTCACTTGATCGAGCGGAATGCCGTCGAACAAAACCTCGAAATCCGCTAGCGACGATACTGCCACGCCGCACTTTCCGACCTCGCCCTCCGAGAGCGGCGAGTTTGCATCCAAACCCATCAACGCCGGGAGATCATATGCGACCGAAAGGCCCGTCTGGCCGTGATCCATCAGGTACTTGAATCGCGCGTTAGTTTTCTCTGGTGAGGAAAATCCGGCAAACTGCCGCATTGTCCAGAGTTTTCCACGATAGCCCGTCGGGTGGATGCCGCGCTTGTAGGGGAATTCTCCCGGAAAGCCGACGTCGATCGCTTCGGTGTCCGCATCGGTGTAGAGGCGTTCAACTGGCTCGAGCGAAACGCCTTCAAATGACGATTTTCGCTCCGGCGTTTTTGCTAGGACCTTTTCAAGAGTTTCCTCTTCCCAACGCTGCTTTTCGGCTTGTGCGTTGGTAGCGGCTTCTTTGATCTCGGGTGTCATAGATAGATATAGCTCGATAAATATTGATTTTACCACGAGAATTGCGAATGGAAGGTATGGTTACGAAACGCTCGTTTCCTTTTCGACGG
>DATFEW010000395.1:0-2422 GCA_035250805.1 Pyrinomonadaceae bacterium | reverse complement strand
AAGTTCATACACTCCATAACGACTTACCTGCCTCTACACAGATACATCGTAATTATGTTTATCTCACGAAAAATGACCGCGGTAATCTTCACGTTCGTTTTGCTTGCGTGGATGACGTTCGCAGCTGCATGCGGGGTTCAGCAAAGCGGTACAACAGATGCCACCAACCGGGCCGGTGAAACCCCTGGCACGCGCGGCGGCACGCTGTCGTATCGAATTACGGCTCCGGTCACAACCCTTAACTATCTGATGGCGCGCGACGAGCCGACCGTTCTCGCGACGCTGTTTCTGATGAACGACAGATTGGTCACCCTCGATCACAAAACATTGAAGTATGAACCATCGCTGGCGCAGTCTTATACGACCGGCCCGGACGGGCGGACGGTAGACATTACCTTAAAGGAAGGGCTTAGATTTTCGGACGGGCATCCGCTTACGACAAATGATGTCGCATTTACCCTCATGGCCGCGTACGACGAACGAACGAAGTCACCGGTTATCCGCGATTCGCTTTTGATCGATGACAAACCCATCGAAGCGAAAGTGATCGATTTATTAAAGATGCAGTTGATCTTCCCGGAAAAGGTCGCGTCGGTCGAAAACTATTTAGAGAATCTTGCGATACTTCCGAAACATTCACTTGAAGCTGACCTAAACGCCGGCACGCTCTCTGAAAGCTGGAAGATAACGGCCGATCCGCAGACCGTGGTCACGAGCGGCGCGTTCATGATGGAATCTGTGCAGGCGGGCGAGCGTTTCACGCTTAAGAGAAATCCGCATTATTGGAAAAAGGATCCCACCGGCACACAACTGCCCTACCTGGATCAGATCGTTCTCGAAGTGATCACCGATTCCAACAATACAGCCGCTCGATTGGGCGAGGGGACTCTCGATATTGCGGACCGGATACGATCCTCCGATTTTGCCGCGTTGAAAAATTCGAACGGTCCGACAAAGGCTTTTGATTCCGGCCCCGGCCTGAACACGGACCATATGTGGTTCAATCTGAACCCCGCCAAGAAATCGGGCGAGGCACTGGACAAGAGCCCGAAATATTCCTGGTTCAGCAACGAGCGCTTTCGACATGCGATAGCCCACGCCGTCGACCGCGACTCGATCGCGTCGACGACGCTGCAGGGTTTGGCAACGCCGCTTTATGGTTTCGTGCCGGCCGGCGCCAAGAACTGGCTCAATAACGATCTGCCGAAGATCGCATATGATCTCGAACGCGCGCGATCGCTTTTGACGGAGGCCGGATTTTCGCAAAGAGATATTGGCGGGAAACCGGCGCTGTACGATTCGGCCGGCAATCGGGTCGAATTTACAATGATCGTCCCGGCAGAGAACGAACCTCGAAAGCTCATGGCGGCAGTGATCCAGGAAGACCTTGCAAAATTGGGAATCGCGATGACGGTCGCTCCGATAGATTTTCAGGGGTTGACGGAACGCTGGACGACATCCTTCGATTACGACGCAGTGCTGCTCGGCCTGGGCGTCACGGCTGTTGATCCTTCGTCGTTCGCGAATCTGCTGTTGAGCAGTGCCGACGTACATCAGTGGCATCCGAAACAGGCAAAACCCGCCACCGAATGGGAAGCAAAGATCGATTCGTTGTTCGCGCAGCAGGCGCAGGAAACAGATCAGGCGGCGCGCAAGAAAACGTTTGACGAGATTCAGATGATAATGGCTGACAAGATGCCGCTGATCCCAATCGTCTCGCGCCACATCATCGCCGGGGCGAACCCGCGCATCGGTAATTATTCCGCGAGCAGCATCCTGCCATTCTCGATGTGGAACGCCGACCGGCTGTACATCAGAAACTGAAAAAGGTCTTGCTTGCCCGCCGAGGCCTGATACAAAACCGAATACTCGCGCCTTCATTCAGTTCCTTGCATTGCGCAAATAGCCTTTACCCTTTCGGCGGCTCGGTGTTATAAATAACCCGTTCAAGATACAGTATTCCAAAGTCCGAAAATCTGCCGATGACGCTGACCACCGGAACGAAAATTGGACGCTACGAGATCGGTTCGCTGATCGGCACGGGCGGTATGGGCGAAGTGTATCTGAGCGAGGACACGCAGCTCGGTCGAAAGGTCGCGATCAAGGTGCTCACCGAAGAGCTGGCAGCCGATGAGAAGGCACGAAAGCGTCTGGTCCGCGAAGCCCGTGCGGCCGCGACGCTCGACCATCCTAATATCTGTTCGATCCATGAGGTCGGGGAATCAGACGGACATCAGTTTATCGTGATGCAGTTCGTCGAAGGCGAGACGCTTGATGCACGTTTGCGACGCTCGCCGCCGGATCTAAAGGAGGCGCTCCAGATCGCGGTTCAGTTGGCGGACGCGCTGGTCGAGGCTCACGCGCGGGGTATCGTCCATCGCGACATTAAACCGGCTAACGTGATGATCACAAAACGCGGCGA
>DATFEW010000372.1:0-12279 GCA_035250805.1 Pyrinomonadaceae bacterium | reverse complement strand
AAAGAAAGCTGGAGAAGAAAAAAAGGCTAAGGCCATTGCTTTGGTTTTTACTACGGCCCGCGGGATCGTTTTGTTGAACGTTCCGCCGAACGAAGTGATGAGCGACCTTCGGGAGCGGCCCCTGACCAATGCCGCGAAAGCGATCGTACGCAGCGGCGATTCGATTCTGTTGGATGCGATTCGCCGTGCGAGCCCGAAGTATTTCGGCGATTACACAAAAACGCTCCCGCCCGCCCGACTTTCGCCGCAACTCATTGCGAAAACTCGTCCTGAAGATGTTGCAGGAACCAACGTCAAAGTAGCTACGACACGCGTTCTCGACGAACACAACCGGGCGATCGCAGGGTTGACCGCAGAGGATTTTGAGGTCACCGAAGGCGGTCAGGTTCGAGAGCTGATTTCCGCAAAGCCCGTAACCGCCCCTTTCAATCTGGTCCTTCTTCTCGATGTTTCAGGCAGCGTTGATGACTACGTTAATTTTATACGGAAGGCAGCGCGAGCGTTTGTGAACACGGTCGATCCCCACGACCGCGTATCGATCGTCATTTTCAATGAAGATGTCAAAGTGCTGTCGAATTTTACGACCGACAAGGAGAAGCTTTCCAAGAGCCTCGATACGTTTGATGCGGGCGGGCCGACGGCCTTCTATGACGCCATCGGCTTCACACTAACCGAGACGCTTTATCCGCTTAAGGGCGAACGCACGGCGATCGTTATTCTGAGCGATGGTGACGACAACCGTTCCTTTCTGCCGTTTGATGCACTCGCCGGGTCGATCGAGGAGAGCGGCGCCTTGATCTACCCGCTTTATGTGCCGACGAGCCTCGCCGCGGCCGGAGCGAACCAGGATCTCAATGCCGCCGTCGACCCGCTGCGTGCGAAGTACCTGAACACGTCACTCACATCAAAAGCGGATGCTGAAGGTGCGAAACTCGCACAGCTTTCGGGCGGGACATATTATCCGATCTCTCAGCTTTCGCAGATCCAAAAAGCGTACGAAGATATTGTCCTTCAGCTACGTACCGGATATGATGTGATGTTCCGCTCTCAGCTTTCAACATCCGACGGCCGCCCGTCACCGCGTCTTAAGATCCGCTCAAAACGGCCCAATACCTTCACTCAGATCCACCGCGTTCAGCAGTGGACCGACAAAACCAAATAATGGTCATTGGTCGTGCGATTTAGCCCCGGCCGAGCGTTAAGTTTGTAGGATGGTATTGAAAGAAAAGGCCGCCGATGCACCGGACGCGTTCCGACAGGAGATAACCAACTGATGCTACCGCGTCATCCCTCTTTTGAAAGAAGCGGAGTTCCCTGGAGGTCGACGAGCACCTGTTTTG
The DNA here is from genome assembly GCA_035250805.1 of Pyrinomonadaceae bacterium. GTDB lineage: Bacteria > Acidobacteriota > Blastocatellia > Pyrinomonadales > Pyrinomonadaceae > OLB17. The sequence continues at coordinate 10,939 of DATFEW010000372.1, read as the reverse complement.
CGGCCGGTTTTTCGTAGGACTTCCGCCCTGTGAGCGTTATCGAAGTAAGTTTCACGCGGCTCCGAGAGCCGGGCGCGCTCGGCTTTCCCGATAGTTCGTAGGTGATCGAAAAACTGAAATTGCCGGACGAGAGCTTTTTGCACTCGTCGGATTCGAGATGGAACGACATTGCGTCGGCGTAGTGCCCGAGCGATTCATCTGCATGGCCGAGTAAAACGGGGTCCCCGTCACCGGCAAGATAAACGGGAATACTTTCCGACATTGCATCGCAGCGATGATAAAGGTCGCCTAAGACATGCCGCCGCGAGAGGGATAATACTGTAAGTGCCATTAGATTGACTTTACCACAGTAAGCGGTAAGCAGTAAGCAGTAAGCGGTATGCAATCGTAAAACAGACCGCCGCGGGAACAAGGCTCCATTCGACTTCTTTCGTAACTAGGCGCGTAATTCGCTGGCAAAACTGTTCGCTTTGCCCATGGCGGGCCGCGGCGTAATAAGTATCCAGTCTTGCTATTTTGGACGTAACCTGTCATCCTGTACCAGTTAATCCTACTCTCGCGTCCGGTTTTGGGATGCGCTTCGTCTTGAACGGTTTTTGGATAAGTTAGAGAGCAGGCCATTTGTTAGAGTACCCGAGAAGTAGCTCTCAGTAATTTTGAGTATCCGAAACCCGGCATTTCCTTTTGCGGAAAGCTCGCCCAGTTTCAAACTTCTACAAGCACGGTCCCGGCAGCTCCGGGAAAGGAAACTAAATTTAAATGAAACTTTACGTAGGAAATCTGTCCTTTAATACAACGAACCAGGATCTCAACGATCTTTTTGGCACTGTCGGCACCGTTCAGTCCTCGAACATTATCGAAGACCGCGAAACCGGTCGTTCGCGCGGCTTTGGCTTTGTCGAGATGTCGTCGGACGCCGAGGGCAAGCAGGCCATCGAGCAGCTCGACGGTAAGGAAGTGGACGGCCGCACGCTCAAAGTCAACGAGGCCAAACCGCAGACCGACCGCAACAGCGGCGGACGCGGCGGAAACCGCGGCGGCTACGGTGGCGGCGGCGGCAACCGTGGACGCGGAAGCTACGGCGGCGGAAGCTGGTAGTTATTTGGATAGATAAGATATTGCCCCGGTCGTTGTACCGGGGCTTTTTTATTTACGTCGAAAGCTAAGAGAGAGAGAGAGGAGAGAGAACGAACCCGACGTTTCCGCGTTACCCCGCATTCGTAAGCGGGGAGCTTCGGAATCGCGTGATACAATTTTTTCCGAATGGACGAGTTACCCTTATTAGCGGCGTTGTTTGAAGAAGAAGAACGTCGGCCATGGACCGTTTCGGAGTTGAACGCGCAGGTGCGTGAGGCGGTGGAGCGCCAGTTCGCATCTGTCTGGGTCGAAGGCGAGGTCGTCGATTTTCGACGCGCGTCCTCCGGACACTGGTATTTCAACCTCAATGACGGTCTCGCGCAGCTCAAGTGCGTGTGCTGGAAAGGCACGAACTGGAAGATCCGGTTCAAGCCGGAGAACGGGCTTACTGTTCGTGTTCGCGGGCGACTTACTTTTTGGGAAGCGAAGGGCGAACTTAAGCTGACGGTCGAATCTATCGAACCCGTGGGCGAAGGCGCGTTGCTGGTGGCATTCGAGCAGATCAAGGCAAAGCTGGCGGCCGAGGGATTGTTTGATAATGAGTTGAAGCGGAAGCTCCCGGCGTTTCCGCGCCGGATCGGCGTCGTCACCTCACCCGCCGGAGCGGCGTGGCACGATATCCTGACGGTTCTCAAACGACGGGCGCGTTCGGTGAATGTCATCCTCATTCCGACCCAGGTCCAGGGCGAGACTGCCGGCGAACAAATCTCGCGGGCCATCAAAAAGATAAACCGTTTTTGCGAGCATTGTGCGGAGGGCAGTCGGATCGATGTGCTGATCGTCGGCCGCGGCGGCGGCTCAGCGGAGGATTTGTGGGCCTTTAACGAAGAAGTTGTCGCCCGTGCCATAAGGGCATCAGCAATTCCCGTGATCTCCGCCGTGGGGCACGAAACGGATTTTACTATCGCCGATTTCGTCGCAGATCTTCGGGCCGCAACTCCATCCGCTGCGGCTGAGATCGTTGCCCGCGCAGAAGCGGAAATATGTGACCGAATTGACAGGCATTTCGGACAGTTGGCAAAGCTGATGAACTACCGGATGCTTGTGGCCCGCAACGAGCTCCAGTCAACTGCAATGGCGCCTGTATTTGTTGAGTTTCCGTCTTATCTCCGGGAGTTGCGATATCGTGTCGATCGTGGGCTTCTTGTCGCGGAGAACACGCTCGATGCCACGCTCAGATCTAATACGGAAAAGCTTCAAGAGATCTCAACCAGGCTGTCGCCCATCGGTTTATCGGCCAAGGTTGCCGAAAACAGAAAGAGTCTGGCGCTGCTCGATCACCGAGCTGCTGCAATCGCTTCTGAATTGATCGACGCTCGTCATCGTAAACTCGAACGGACTATGGCGAAACTCGATGCCCTGTCTCCATTATCGGTTCTTACAAGGGGGTACTCTATCACGCAAAAGCCGGACGGCAGGATCGTCCGCGACGGGCATCAAACCGATGTGGGCGAGCGTTTGAATATACGACTCGCGCGTGGGAGACTTGAGGCCGAAGTGAAGGCGATAGAAACCGGAGAATAGATGATCGAGAAAAAAAGGGGTCGGGATTGAAGAGATTTTTGATAATCGGATCGGTGGTGGTTCTTGTTTTCACTGTTGTTTTCGCGGGCGGATTTTTCATTTATTGGCAATATCTGAAAACTACGCCTCAATATTCTCTTGCGTTGCTGGTCGATGCCGCCAAGCGTGATGATGCCGAATTGGTGGCAGAGCTGGTCGACTCTGACGCGGTCGTCGATAACATGCTGCCGCAGGTGATGGCGAAAGCGGTCGACCGATACGGGCGAGGGGTTTCGCCGACGATGGTCGCGCGGGCCGTCGTCGCTACGGCTCCGTTTCTGCCTGCTTTGAAGCAGCGAGTTCGTCCCGAGCTTCCCAATTTGATCAGGCGTGAAACGGAAGGTCTTTCTAAAACGCCGTTTCCGCTTTTGGTATTAGGAGCGCACCGATATCTGGACGTTCAAACTGACGGCGGCACGGCGATGGTTAAAAACAAAAGCAAGGAACATGCCGCTGAAATAAAGATGGAGCGCAAGGGCAATGGCTGGAAGATCGTCGGCTTCAGTGATGAGAAATTTGCGGGCGAGATCGCACAACGCATCGGACAGGAGATCCTGGCGGTGACCGCGGGCCGAAACGGGATCAATGTAAATTCGTTGATCGAAGAGCTCCACAGGCCCACACAATAGACATGGCAAATACTTTTGAACAATCCTTGAATGATCTTGAGCGGATAGTAAAACAGCTGGAAGAGGGCGATCTTCCGCTTGAAGAGAGCTTGAAGCTTTTTGAGGAGGGCGTTAAGCTTTCTCGCGAATGTAAGGAGAGATTGTCGAACGCTGAACGACGGATCCAAGTCTTGATGAAGGACGCAAACGGTAATTTGGGACTTCAGGCGATGGAAGAATAGCGAAAAGTGGAAATTGGAAAGCAGAAAGTAAAAGCCTCGCGTTCAACGCGAGGCTTTTTTAGTTAGACAAACATTACCACTTTCCGCTTTCCACTTTCCGGTTCTACGGCTTGGCTTCGGGCGGCTTCACTACTAGTTTCTTTTCAAGAAGGTCGCAGACCTGGTACGCGCCAGTCGGATCGATCGCGGTGTTGCCGGCTTCGACGTGCTGAATCTTGCCTTCTTTATCGATCACAAATGTCGCACGGCGGCCGTATCCGTTTGCCTCGTTGAAAAGGCCATACTGTTTTGTAACGGTGCGGTTCCAGTCGGAAAGCATCGGAACAGAAGTTACCTTTATAGATTCGGCAAACGCCTTTAGGGACGGAGCAGAGTCCATGCTAATGCCGAAAACCTTTGTGTTCGCGGCTTCGAATTTGGGCATATCAGCCTGATACGCCTGCATTTCCCTCGTTCAGCCGCCGGTGAAGGCAAGGACGAAAAAAGCCAGCACCACATTATTCTTTCCCCGAAATTCGCTGAGCGTTACCTTTTGCCCGGTAGTATCGGGCAGGGTGAAATCCGGTGCCATGTTCCCGACTTTCAATGTCATCGGCGGGGGGGCCGGCGCGGTTTGCGCGCACGCAGCAAGCCCTAGCATAGGAACCAACAAGAACGCGATAAGGAATTTTTTCATGATCGAGCCTCAGAAATGGAAAAAGTCCAGACCATGACAGCCCGGACTCAAAATATAACACGCCTGCACGCCAACTCTAAAACTAGTCTCGCGAACTAAAGATCGTCAGGAGGTACCAAAACAGCAGGGCGATCGCAGCAAACAGCGTCAACGCGGCAGCCACATGCTGATTTGTGTTAAACCTATGAAGCACATTCGAAGTCTCATATAGGATCGCAGTTCCTGCAAACGCCACCATCACAAAGGCAAAAACGCTGCCGAGGGTAAATCCGAAGATCGCACTAGCGACGATAAATCCAAGGGCTGTGAAACCACCGATAGCAATGATCGGCCCCAGAAACGAAAAATCACTTCGCGTAATAAAAACGGTTGCCGTAATACCCAGAAACAACCCAAGCGTGACGATACCGGACTTCAATAGCACGCTGGCGTCGCCCGCGTAGTAGGTCGCCATGAAGATCAGTGGGACGAAAATTACCGCTTCAGCAAGAATGAAGATCCCGAGCCCTAGGTATTGGGTTGCTTTCGACGTCTCGGAAGTCGCCCAGCGGTTCGCAAGAAAAGAGACCCCCATGAAAAGGCCCAGTACCAGTAGCCATCCCATGGCCCCACCGCTGAACATCACCGATGCGATCGCTGTAGCGGCTCCCGACGCAAAAAGGAATGCCTCGACCAATATGAAAGCGACGATCGCGGCCGCGAGCAAAAGGTACGTCTTGCGGATGAACTGCGCCCGGTGCTGGGGCAATGCGTCTGCCGCGGAATTTCCAAATGATGTTGCGTATTCGTTCATATAAATCCTGATACTTAGATTGTTCGGGCGTGGAAATCTTTGTCTAAATTCGTACAAAGAAAGTATAGCGCATCGTCACCCGCTGCCAATGAAAAGCAGACGCTAAAAAAGGGACCGTCCTCAGTCCCTTTAATTCGGTTTTTTTATTGGTTGATTCTTACTCGGCCTTTCCCACAGCCTTTAGCGTTTCTGAAGGCTCGGGCCGAGGCGTAGCCAGGCCCAATTCGGGGGACCTCCAAAGGTTAGAAACGAGCAGCTCGCGGATAAACGTCATCTCCTTCGGAAGCCGGTCGTAAAGTTTAAAGAAAAGGTCGTCATGCATAGCGATCTCTTTGAGCCAAAGATCGCGGTCTAGGCTCATCACCTTTTCAAATTGTTCTTTTGAAAAATCGAGACCGCGCCAATCCATGTCCTCGTATCGCGGCATCCAGCCAAGTGGCGTCTCTACGCCGATCGATCTGCCGCGTGCACGTTCTACAACCCACTTCAACACACGCATATTCTCGCCGAAACCCGGCCACAGGAATTTCCCGTTCTCGTCCTTGCGGAACCAGTTGACCGAGAAAATACGCGGCGGCTCCGGAATATTTCGCCCGAAATCAAGCCAGTGCCCGAAGTAATCGCCCATGTGATATCCGCAGAACGGGAGCATCGCGAATGGATCGCGCCGAACCTCGCCAATATTGCCAAAGGCGGCTGCGGTCATTTCCGAGCCCATCGTAGCTGCCATGTAGACGCCGAATGCCCAGTTGAACGATTGTTGGATCAGTGGCACGACCGAATTGCGGCGGCCGCCGAAAATGAAAGCAGAGATCGGCACGCCTTTCGGATCGTCGAAATGCTCATCGACGACCGGGCACTGGGTGATCGGTGCGGTAAAGCGTGCGTTCGGGTGCGCGGCCGGCTTTTCATTCGCCGGCGTCCACTCGTTGCCCTGCCAGTCGATCGCGTGCGCCGGGGCGTCGCCGTCCAGGCCTTCCCACCAAACGTCGCCCTCATCGGTCAGCGCCACGTTCGTAAAGATAGTGTTCTCCCTGATCGACTCCATCGCGTTCGGGTTCGAAGAATAGTTCGTGCCCGGCGCAACACCGAAGAAACCAGCTTCAGGGTTGATCGCGTAAAGTTTTCCATTCTCATCCGGCTTGATCCAGGCTATGTCGTCTCCGACGGTCGTGATCTCCCAGCCTTCTTCCTGAAACGGTTTCGGCGGGATCAGCATTGCAAAGTTCGTCTTTCCGCACGCCGACGGAAACGCGGCGCAGACGTAATCTTTCTGCCCGTCTGGTGATTTCACGCCGACGATCAGCATGTGTTCGGCGAGCCAGCCCTGTTCGCGGCCCAGAGTCGACGCTATGCGAAGTGCGAGACATTTTTTTCCCAAAAGGGCGTTGCCGCCGTAACCAGAGCCATACGAAACGATCGAACGCTCCTCGGGAAAGTGGACGATATACTTGTCTTTCGGATCGGGCGAACAAGGCCACGCAACATCCGCCTGGCCCTCGGCGAGAGGCATTCCGACCGAGTGCAAACAATGAACAAACTCGCCGTCACCCAACGCCTCGAGCGCTTTTTCTCCCATTCGCGTCATGATCTTCATATTGACGGCGACATAAGGCGAGTCCGAAAGCTGCACCCCGAACTGCGAAATCGGTGACCCGAGCGGGCCCATGCAGAACGGAATGACATACATCGTGCGGCCACGCATCGAGCCGCGAAACTTCGGGGTCAAAATGGCCTTCATTTCCGCTGGGGCCATCCAGTTATTGGTCGGGCCTGCGTCAGCTTTCGCACGCGAGCAGATATAGGTCCGGTCTTCGACCCGGGCCACGTCCGACGGATGCGAACGCGCTAAGAAGGAATTTGGCCGCTTTTGATCGTTCAGCTTGATAAAAGTACCCGCATCGACCATTTCCTGACACAGGCGGTCATATTCTTCCTGCGAACCGTCGCAAAGGTGTACGGCGTCGGGCTCGCAAAGCTCGGCCATATCCGTGACCCAGCGCTTAAGTTCTGTGTTTAGAATGTTTTCGGGAATCGTGTATTTCGACATATTTCGGGATTTGAATGTCTAATATTTGCTCGTAAATGTAGTAAAACGGGCAATTAACGCCGGTTTTTTGAAAGTATTTCGAAATTTTAACACAAACGAAATATCAGAACCACCGGTAAGCTGGTGACTTCGTAGTATTCCGGCTGTGAACCGACCTAACCAAGCGTTTTAAGTCTTAGCCGCCCGCTCACGCAAGCGGTCCTGACCGGCATATTGCCGTGTCGTATGCACAGCGATCGCGGTTATTATGATAGCGCCGCCGAGCAATGCCCATTGTGAAGGGCGTTCCCCCAGAAAAACAAAAACCCACACCGGATTGAGCAGAGGTTCGATAAAGCCGATGAGGCTTGCGTCGAGGGGGCGCGTACCGCCGCGAACTCCCCTAATAAAGAGAATGTAGGAAATGCCGATCTGGAAAACGCCCAGAAAGATCACCGCGAACCAATCAAGCGGAACCATCGACGGTATTGCCGGGATCCCGCTCGACGCCGTCAGCAGAACAAGAAACAAATTGCCGTATATAACGGTGATCGTCGGGTTTAGGTCCTCGGCCTTTGGGTGCTTGAGAAGCATTATGTAAAGGCCGAGCAGAACACCCGAACAAAGCGCGGCGATATTGCCCTGATAGTCGGTGATCTCGAGCTTACCAACGAAGAACAAGCTCATCCCGAACAAAACGACGACGACAGTGATTAGGTCGCGCCACTGAAACTTTTCACCGATGATGAAAGGGCCGAGGATCAGAATGTAGATCGGCGCGGTATATTGCAGGAAGATCGCATTTGCGGCTGTCGTTTTTTTCGTAGCCCAAACGAAAAGGAACAGCAGCAACGCGTAAATTAAAGAAGCGAAGATTCCAAACGCATTGATTTTGAGGCCGTCCTTTCGAGTGATAAGTATTACTGTGACGGCCGCGAACAACGAACGGAAAAACGTGACCTGGTACGCGTCAAGGGTCGTAAGCTTGATAAACAAACCGCCCGTGCTCCAAAGGAACACGGCCATCAACACAAATACGACCGGGGAAACTGTGCTCTTTTGTTCGGAAAAATTAGCCACGAATTTCACGAATTACACGAATGAAAGAGAATAAATCAATTCGTGTCATTCGTGTAATTCGTGGCAAAAACTTCTTATTCGCCCGATGCGGCGGAAGCGATGGTCTCGCGCAGTTTCGCGGCAGAGGTCGTCGCTGGCTCAAGCTCGACCTCTTCAACGTTGCCGCGTACTTTTTTGCCGAATACTGCATTCCAGGGCGGAATGACGATCGTTATATTGCCGGTCGCACGTGCCTGGCAGGCAAGACGGATGAACGGTTTTTCATCTTCAGGCTGGTTATAGCCGAAGACCTTCATAGCCCGTCGCTCGCGAAGCGACGGGTCGGAAAGTTTCTCCTGCCCCCCTAGGACACCGACCCAGCAGGTCCCGCACGAGGCCGACGTGCATTCGATAGGAACGGGCCCCTCCCAACATCGGTAATCGAGCGACTGCCAATCTCGTGAACGGTCTTTTTGTGACGCGGAAGCGATCTCTTCTTCGTTGATGACCTTGAATGTGCCTTCGAAAGGAAGCGCTTCAAATGCGACCGAGAATTCCTTGTCCACCGTTTTGAGAAATCCGAACAATCCTTGGGAATCGTCCTGACCCCGCTCGGCGACTATCTGTTCGGGCGACTTCGTCATAATACCGGTCGGCTGCTGGACAGCGCCCGGAGCCTTTTTGAATTCATCAAGCCCAACCTGATTCAGTGTCATCAACCCTATAGCTGCCATGGCAGTTACCAGCGGCTCGGTCGTCTTTGCCTTTATCGCCGCGAACCTCGCGACCGCTTTGATCTCAGTAACAAGATTGGAGATCCCGTCAAAGGTGTCGGCACGTTTTGTGATTACGTCTTTCACTTGCGGCCAGAAACGGTGTCCGTACAAAAAGCGGTGCGAGGTGTCGATCTTGTCGAGGACACCGAAATCGCCGTCCATCGCGAGGCCTTTCATTGCCTCTTCGGGATCTTCGGATGTTTCCACGTAGTTGACGAGGTCAAGCGGGTAAAACCTGAACCAGATCTGTACCGCGTTGCGGTCCACTTCGTGTATTTCCGGCAGGAGCGATTCGACCGCCGCCAGCCATTCGCTCTCGGTATATTTCTCTAAGTCTTTGATAAATGCGTTACTCATGGTGATAAATGCAAACGAGTATTTTCGCAAATCTCACCACTTCGGACAAACCGGGAATCACAACCGATATCGAACTTTCGAACGGCTGAGATCCTCGTTCTCGAAATTCTGAAGCCGCAAGGTGACGTCGGCGGTCATGCTCAGGGGCTCGCTCTCGCCGCGAACCAGTTTTGGATAGGCAGCGGCCGCGATCATCGCGGCGTTGTCGGTGGAAAGATGTTTGGATGGAAAGTACACAGGGATCGAAAGCTCTCGCGCGAGAGATTTGGCGGATGTTCTTAACGCCAGGTTGCACGCCACACCCCCGGCAACGATCAGCGTTTTAGGATGCAGATCTCGCGCGACTTTCCCAGTTGTTTCGATCAACTGGCTCACGACCGCGTCCTGAAAGCTGGCCGCGAGATCGGCCGACGACGTGCCGTTGTTCGCTTTTAGATGTTTGAGAACTGCGGTTTTCAAGCCGCTAAAACTGAAGTCCGGTCGGCCATCGGAGATCTTCGGGCGGGTGAATTTAACTGCTTTGGCGTTGCCTTCGAGCGCGAGCTTTTCGATCTCAGGGCCGCCCGGATACCCGAGGCCGATCATCTTCGCGACCTTGTCAAAAGCCTCGCCTGCGGCATCGTCGCGGGTCCGCGAAACGACTTTATATTTCCCTTCTTCAGGAACGTAAAAGAGGTTAGTATGACCACCCGAAACGATCAAAGCAAGTGCGGGATACTCTATCGGCGGATTTTCAAAAACGACTGAATAGAAATGCCCTTCGATGTGATTGATGCCGACGATCGGTAGATCGCGACCGAACGCGAGAGCTTTCGCATAACAAACGCCGACAAGGAGCGAACCGATCAACCCGGGGCCTTGGGTCACGGCGACGGCGTTAATATCATCGAGCGTTACATTGGCCGATCGCAACGCTTCAGAAACGATCGGCTCGATCTTGTCCAAGTGCTCGCGCGAGGCGATCTCAGGAACGACGCCGCCGAATGGCTTGTGCAGCTCGATCTGGGAGGAAATGATGGATGAAAGGATCTCGCGTCCGTCGCGGACCACGGCCGCGGCGGTCTCATCGCACGAACTCTCGATCGCCAGGATCAGCACAGACCCAGATTAGCAGAAAGGAGATGAAACTTCTCAGGGACCGACAGGACCGTTCTGGACCGCGTTGCTCGCCGGCCCGGTGCCCGTACCCGGCTGAGTAGTTAGCAGGAAGCCGGAAAAAAATACTATCCAGCCGAGAAAAATGAGGATAATTCCCGTGAAAATTATCACGGCAAATCGCTTCCAACGATATGCTTTTGCCGTATCTTCCCGAACGACAACTTCCTCACCATCTACATCGATCACGTCCTTTGACATATGCAGCTCCTGTATTGCACGAGTTTAACATCTAATAGCCGCTAAGACATTGTCACGACAACGGTTGGGCTTATGTATGGTTTCGTACATAAGCCGCTTCGAGTCCCACGAAGGTGTTGACATTTTCGGTCATCCGGTCAATCCTTTCAAGCAGGAAACGGCAATCGCAGTATTTGGCTCCCGCTTTCACCCAAATGGAAACTCAAAGGGCGACAGATCTACTGATCGAATATTCGAATGGCAAACGTGAAGCCATTGACGATCTGCTGCCGCTGATCTACGACGAGCTAAAACGCGTCGCGGCAAATTACCTGCGCCGCGAGCGCTCCGACCACACCCTTCA
>DATFEW010000370.1:0-2219 GCA_035250805.1 Pyrinomonadaceae bacterium | reverse complement strand
GTCCACGGACAGCACGCTTCGAAACTCTGTGATCTCGCTGTTGCCGTTCAGGAATTGGTACACGAGGAAATTTGAAATGATCACGCGCTGCTTTTTCACCGTTTGGTTCTGATCGAAGATGCGAAACGTTTTTGTCTCTTTGGCTAGCAGGTTAATGAATTCTTCGGAGTAACGTTTTGTTTGTTCGGCGGAACGCAAAACGATCTCGCCCGCATTGGTCTGTGGCAGTTTCTGAGTAGGCTGGGCCCTTGCGTCAACGCCCATGAGTATTAACCCCATGCCCAGTGCTAATGAGTGAACACGTGTGTATTTGCGAATCAACGGGAGGTAAGCGAACATATTAATAATATAAGCTTTTGAACCAGCCACAATCACAAGATTCTAATGAAAGTTCAGCTCGTAAAACTCGCGCATGCGCGATCCGGCGATAAGGGCGATACCGCAAACGTGGGCATTATCGCATTGCGCGAAGAGGTATATCCCATTTTGGTTCGTGAGGTAACTGCCGAATCGGTAAAAGCCCATTTTGGCCCGATGGTGAATGGTGCAGTCGAACGATTTGAGCTTCCGAATCTTCAGGCGCTCAATTTTCTGCTGCATGTATCGCTTGGCGGCGGTGGTACCGTGAGCTTGATGACCGACGCCCAGGGCAAAACCTTTTCGACGGCGCTGCTACGAATGTATGTTGAGTTGTCGGATGATGAGGCGGGCCGTTTGGGGTTGGGTGGCGATGGAGTTGGTTCATTCGCGTCAAACGAACATATAATTCCAAGTCCTAAATTCCTGTAGCTCAAAGGTTGGAGATCCTATGCGTACATTCCCAGTGCGGGTTTTCTTTGCATTGATACTTGTTTCGTCAGTCCTTTCGCAGTCTGCAACGATTGGAAAAAAGTCGATCAGCGGTTTTACCGAAGCCAATGCGGGTGCTCAATTTGCGCTCGAAACAAAGTTTGACGCTTCATTAAGCTCGACAAATATGATGGCTTGGCTTAAGCGTCTTTCCGCGCGGCCGCATCATCTTGGCTCGGCCTACAACAAAGAGAACGCTGATTTCATAGCTGCACAGTTTCGATCTTGGGGCTATGACACGAACCTCGAAGAGTTTCACGTTCTCTTTCCGACACCCAAGACGCGCGTCGTCGAGATGACCGCACCGGAAAAGTTCACCTTGAAGCTTCAGGAACCGCCGGTTGAAGGCGACGCTACATCCGGACAGCAGGCCGAGCAGCTACCAACCTACAATGCCTACTCGATAGACGGCGATGTTTCCGGGCCCCTTGTTTACGTGAACTACGGCGTTCCGGCCGATTACGACGAGCTAGAAAAACGCGGGATCGACGTGAAAGGAAAGATCGTGATCGCGCGATACGGCGGTTCCTGGCGGGGGATCAAACCGAAGGTCGCCGCCGAGCACGGTGCGATCGGATGCCTGATCTATTCCGACCCGCGAAACGACGGTTTTTATCAGGGCGATGTTTACCCGCAAGGCGCGTGGCGAAATGAACACGGAGTGCAACGCGGGTCAGTGATGGACATGCCGCTGTACCCTGGCGATCCGTTAACAAAGGGGATCGGCGCAACGAAGGATGCGAAGCGGATCGAAACAAAGAGTGCCCCGACGCTGACGAAAATCCCTGTTCTTCCGATCTCGTACTCTGATGCATTACCTCTTCTGAAGAATCTCGACGGCGCCGTCGTTCCCGATAGCTGGCGAGGCTCGCTGCCGACGACGTATCACTTTGGCGGGAAGACGCCGACCGTCCGAATTAAGCTTGAGTTCAACTGGGACATCAAACCGATCTATAACGTCATCGCAAAAATGGCCGGTGCCGAGCGGCCGGATCAGTGGATAATCCGCGGGAACCATCGCGACGCCTGGGTCAACGGCGCTGACGATCCGCTAAGCGGTTTGGTGGCGATGATGGAAGAGGCTAGGGCAGTGAGCGAACTGGCGAAGACCGGTTGGAAGCCGAAGCGAACGATCATCTATGCAGCGTGGGATGCGGAGGAGCAGGGGCTGATCGGCTCGACGGAATGGGCAGAGCTTCATGCCGACGAGCTTCGACAGAAGGCCGCTGTTTACATCAACACCGATTCGAATGGCCGGGGGTTTCTTGGAATCGGGGGTTCGCATACTCTGGAGAAGTTCATAAATGAGGTCGGCAAGGACATTCCCGACCCCCAAATGAAAATGTCGGTGTGGGAACGAACACGTGCGA
>DATFEW010000352.1:0-5801 GCA_035250805.1 Pyrinomonadaceae bacterium | reverse complement strand
GTAGTTGCGGGTTTGTTCGTATCGGCTCCCCCGTTCTTGACCGTGAACTTGACCATCTGAAACGAGCCGTCGTTTTTATAGCTTTCGTGCCACGGTCGCGATGCAAACACGCGGAGTGTGTGTTCGCCGTCGGAAACATTTCTAAGCTCGAACGGCTGCTCGAGGTTGTAGTATGCCTCGTATGGCTGATTATCGAGGATCACGTGAATGTGGTTTCCTGTATTCGTCGACGGATCCATATGCGGCTCGTAACCTTTCAAGTCGCCCGAAATGTCGAGTTTGACCTTGACGGTCGAGCTCGCGATTGAGCTATCCGCTTTCGGCTCGACGATCTTCAGTGTGGGGGATGCCGAGTCCTGCTCACCTCGCGTGGCCATCTGATCTTTGATCCGCTCCGGTGTGTCGACTGTCGTGAGCGTTTGCGGGGTTGTGGAATTGGCGTTCGAATTGCTATTGGCCAGTCTCATATTATTGGAGTCCGTGGCCGGACCGCACGAGAAAACGAAGGCAGAAGCAACAACAGCGACGAAAGCGATGAATTTCATAATTTTCCTTATCGAGCGGCAATGGCGTCCGGTTCAAATACAACTACAGGTTCTAGTGCGGTCCTGTCTGTGTAGTCGAATACCGATCTGAAATTTTCTTCAAGCCGGTCTTGAACCTCGATCATATCGACCTCTCGACCGAGAATGCGTTCCATCGAGGTAACCGGCTCGCCCTCGCACGCGATGATCCAATTGTAATAACTCAGATCCGTGTTCACATTGAGAGCAAAACCGTGTGTCGTAACCCAGCGCTTAATGTGCACTCCAATGGCCGCGATCTTGCCCTCCCGCGTGTGAACTCCGGTCAAGCCTTCAATGCTATATGCGTCGATGCCGAAATCAGACATCGTCCGGATGAGGACCTCTTCGATATCACGAACGTACCGGTGAACGTCCTCGCGGTCAGGTGAAAGTGAAATGATCGGATAACCGACGACCTGTCCGAGGCCGTGGTACGTGACCTTCCCACCGCGATCTGTTTCAAAAACCTCGACACCGAGATCCCTGAGACGATCCGCGGTCGCTAACACACCATTCTTCTTCGAACGGCGACCGATAGTGAAAACATGTGGGTGCTCGAGAAGCAAAAGGTAACCGTGTTCGCGTTGCTCGATCACCTCGCCTTCGACTTCCTTTTGAAGCCTCAGCGCAATAGAATAAGCAACCCTGCCAAGGCGGCGAACTTCCAACAATCTCCGCATATTCGTATGATAAGATGTTTAGCATATATTAAACAGGCGGAAATGTTGATGCGAGCAGCCAGGTTCTTGACCGTAATATGTATTTTGCTCATGTCGTTTGCCTTCACGGCAGCAGCACAAAAGACACGTAAGAGGCCGGTTCCGCGCGCGACACCGAGACCGACTCCGGTGGCGGTCAGCCCGGTCGTGGCAGTTGCAAAACTGCAGGTCTCGAATCAGTTGCACAACGTGAACGTCTTCATCGACAAAATGGGGCCGATCGCGGTCATCCTGGAGAGTGCCGACAAAGAGGCGAGCGCGGGAAGGCTCAAAAAGGAAGTGCTCGACACCAATGAGACGAATAAGAAAAGGATCATAGCAGCGATTAGGGGACTGCGGGATGGGCTGGTGGCCCTTGAGACCGATTTCAGGACGAAACCGCAGCTCACACGATATCTATCATCGATCCAGGGAATAAGTACACTTTCAGCCCAGTCGGAGGACAAAGCGATCGCCGGCCAGTTTGTTGCCGCAAAGGACCCCCTAAGACAGATCGCGCTCAAACTGAACGATACTATGGCTGTGCTCCCTGGGCCAGGCGGGTCCGGGGTCATACCTCCGCCGAACCAGAACAGAACTATACCCGCTTCGAGTTCGACGCAGCCTTCAGCCTCCGTGCCGAATAGGACGGTCTCGACTTCGACCCAGCCCGTGACCACGGTCACAAGAAATCCTTCGTTGGGAATGACCACGGCTGAAGTTTTACTAACATCGTGGGGAAAGCCGCTTGACAAGCGCGTCTCGGGTTCCCCGAACGGCTCCACGGAGGTGTGGACCTATTCCGGCAACAGGATCATTTATTTCTTTAACGGGATAGTTACGAATATCAAACAGTAACTAAGGCTTCACAAGTACCGAACCTGTCTCCGGCTCGCACACTTTGACCTCTTTCGAGGCAAGCGCCGAATTTGAACCGGCTACTGTCAGTCCGAGCCGCTCACGGACAAATTTCTCACCCTCGGCCTCGATCATCTCGCCATTGATCACGAAAGCACGTTTGGTCAGGGTGTCGCCCCCGGTCTCCATCGTCGACGGCGTCAGGAATATGTACCAGGGCGAGCCCCAGTTACGCGTGTCGCCCGCCGCGCGGCGATAGCGATAATGCAGAGTATTCTGCTTTTCAGTTCGATTTTCGGATTCGTAAACGGCCGGAAAGGTGATCTTTAACGCTTCGAGGTTCGCTTGCATCGCAGTAACGGGATCGTACTCACCCACGGCTATAATACCCAAGCCTTTATCGCCGTATTTCTTATATAGCTTTTGCAGCATTGGAGCGTCATGCTTCCAGTTCCCGCACCACGGCGCAAAATAAACGACCATAACCAGCTTCTTACCGGTTGCGTATTCGCGAAGGTCGATGGTTTCGCTGCTGCGGATGCTGTTTAGTTTCCAGTTCTTGTACTCGATGTCTCTTTCGAGGATCGGGGCCTGCTCGTTCTGCGCCGAGGCGAGAGCGAACAAAAGCAGCAAAAGGACAACTGTCGGGAAAATCCGCATAAAGCGCACCTCTAGGCCAAGACTAAAGCGTGTGATGAAATTACACAATACCGATGCGTCCGCCTCATTATCTGGTCCGGCGCATCCCGTCACCACGAGGAACATCGCGAACCGGCGAAGCAACCGTCAAGGGTTCCCGGCCGCGTCTCTTCGTGGACATCACACCAAAAATAATTATCCCAAGGGCAAGAAGCAAAAGGGGATATAAAAACGCCGTAAGTGAGATCGAATCGAACATAAATACCATCGTCCCGATCCCAGCGATCAGCAGCGTGACCGGGATCGTAAGGTAGCTGACGACCTGGCTGGCAAATGAGGTCGGACGAGCATTTTTGCCCGTGCCGCCCATAAGCCAAACCTGAAAAAGCGGGAAGGCGATCGCGAGAAGGCCGATCATCCAAAGAGCTCCATAGCTCGTCGAGTTGGATTGCGAAAAGTAAGCGAAGTAAACGATAACTGCTATGATCGCGAGCACCAAAAACGCCTGGGTGAAGAAGATGGTGCCGAAACGCTCTATCCTCTCCGGCCCGCGAACATCTGTGTGCTCCGAGGCATCAGCCGTATGGCTCGGAGAACCTGATATCGCAAACAGCTCGGTGCCGATCATGAGCAGATTTGCGACCAAAACAATGGTGAAAAACAAGACCCAGTGAAATGTCATAACTCCCTCCTCGGCGCGAGTTAAAAAACCAGAGCCAGGGGGCACTCAGATAATTAAGGGATGTTTGCGACACGGCTTTGGATGCAAGGTTTCTCCGAAGGCCGATTGCTGAAAAGAGCGTTAAATTGTGTTAAAATAGACACACATTAGTCGGAAATGGACATGTTTCTATTGCCGCGAGTGAATATAAGGAATTATCAATATGAAAGCAGAGAAGTATGAAGCCGGGCAAACCATTTCGATGATGTGCTCGGGCTGCGACGTTGAAACGCCGCACACTATCGAAACCGTTACAAAACTGGGAAAGATATCAAAAGCAAAGTGCGACACATGTGAGACTGTAAGCACATTTAACCGCGGCGTTAAGACGTCAGTGGCCTCGGGCCGTACAAAGGAGGCCTCACCCTACGACCGCACACGCAAATATCGTAAAGGACAGGCGATGAACCATTTCAAATTCGGGCACGGCGAGGTTACTGCCGTTCTTGAAACTCAGAAGATCGATGTCCTGTTTGGTGACACGACACGTCGTTTGATACACGCACAGGACGCTCGTTAAGCACAATATCCAATTTAGAAGAAGGCGGCTTATTGTGAGCCGCCTTTTTTTACCTTTTATCGTAATCGCTTATTTTCGCCGGAGCAGCATGCCAATCACGAGTCCTATTGCGGCGGAGATCAGGATAGTTTGACCCGGTTTCTGTCGGGCATACTCTTTCGCATCTTCAACGATCTCCTTCGGATCCTTGTTTTGAAGCTCTTTGACCTTATCACCCGCCCAGGCAAGCTTTTCTTCCGCGTAAATACGCGCCTTATCCGCCAGGTCCTGGACCTTTTGTCCCTGATGATCTGTTTGCATTTTTACCTCTCCTAGAAATTCATCCACATCCTTGCTTACGGGTGACAAACCCTGTTCGAGTTCCTTCTCCGCCTTCTTCACTTCCGCCTCATATTCCGACATCTCTCGTACCTCCAAACAAAATTCCCACCCGTCAAAAGAGCGGACCTTCCTAAGACTATGCCGCCGGGATGTTTAGTTGTAACGAAATTTCGACTAGTAATGTTCGGGGTTTTGATCCTTTACCGGCTAGTGGTATTAATTTTTTGAAAACTGCTTGACAGCCTAATATCAAAAATGCAAACTTAGCTTTTCTAGTAAGTAAGCACTTACTTCGAGGAGAGTTTTTTGCACGAAGAAATCTTTAAATGTGATGTGCACGCGGGTCGGATGACGGGCGACGCACGTCGCGAGCAGATACTTACGACGGCGATCCGGCTGTTTTCTCAGTACGGTTTTAGCGGGACTACCACGAAAAAGATCGCAGAAGCGGCCGGAGTTTCGGAGGCGATGGTGTTCCGCCATTTCGCCCGAAAGAGCGACATATACAACGCGATCCTGGATAACAAACAGTGCCATGACGGCATGCGGTTTCCGTGGGAGGAAAACACGATTCTGCAGGACGCCATTGCGAAGGGAGACGATCACGCTGTGTTTTACAATCTCGCGCTTAATGCCCTGACGAAACAGCAGGCGGATGAACCGTTCATGCGTCTATTGTTCTATTCGGCATTAGAGGCTCACGAGTTAGCCGACCGATTCTTTAACGAATTCGTAGAAAGGATATATGAGTTTATCGGCGGCTACATCGAACGTCGTCAAGAGGAAGGCGCGATGCGAGAAATAAATCCACGTATCGTGGTCCGGGCGTTCATGGGAATGATGATCCATCACTCGTTGAACAATATTTTGTGGGACAAGCAACGGCGAATTTTGGATATCACGAACGAGGAAGCGGCAAAGAATTTCGCGGAAATAATCCTTCATGGGGTAGCCAGGGATTAGGCAAACGCCTTTGTGTGGTGCAGTCAATGAGTGATCGAAAAGTTGTTTTTGGGTGGATCGTGGTGGCTGCGATTTTCGCCCTGTTTGCTACGGGGTGCGGCAGCGGTTCGGGTGCGGAGAGTGCTAACACCAACACGCAGCCAACGATCGTCGATGTTACCACGGCGCAGGCTGTAGTTCTGCCAATCCCGGCTTATATTGAAGCGACGGGCAATTTGGCAAGTGATGCCCAGTCCGACGTAGCGCCGGCCGTTAGTGGGAAGATCGTTGAGGTGAACTTCGATGTCGGTAGTTATGTGACTCAAGGCAGCATACTGATCCGCCTCGATCCGCGTGACGCGCAGATTCGACTTGAGCAGTCTCGTGCCCAGCTTGACCAGCAGAAGAGGGCGGTCGCACAGGCACAGGCAAATGTGGATCAGGCGGTGGCAAATTTACGCCAAACGCAGGCCCGCCTTGGCGTAGTAGATGGACAGAATTTCCAGATACGGGACTTTTCGCAGGTAAAGTCTGTT